>NZ_MUFM01000013.1:0-90599 GCF_001996125.1 Salinivibrio sp. PR932
GGTTTTGGGTTGGACTTAAAATAAGCCAGTTGATTGTGGCGAGAACAAACAGCTTTCTAGATTACAAAATTTTGCTTGGCGACCATAGCGCTTTGGACCCACCTGACTCCATGCCGAACTCAGTAGTGAAACGAAGCAGCGCCGATGGTAGTGTGGGGTCTCCCCATGTGAGAGTAGGACATCGCCAGGCTTTGATTACAATTGATTAAAGCCAAGAGATATAAGTCTTTAGTCATACAGAATTGTTGCGGAGTGGTAGTTCAGTTGGTTAGAATACCGGCCTGTCACGCCGGGGGTCGCGGGTTCGAGTCCCGTCCACTCCGCCACTACTTAGAAACCCTAGCTGAAATGCTGGGGTTTTTGCGTTTAAGGCGTCCCTAAATCAAGAGCTTATTCATGTTTGAGAAGTGCACGGAGTGGAGTGCTTCACTCTCTTTCCTCACTATAGGTTTTTACTAACGCTTGCTTAGTCATGACTTTATGAATGCATAAACTGCGATATGTGTGAGCCTGAGTGTCTCAATGTACCTTCGTTACTCTGGGCTGTCATGCATGACTGTAAAGCACGTAGCATTAGTTTACTATTTTGGGTGATACAGATATAAAAAAAGCGCCTTGCGGCGCTTTGAATGGTTTAGGCCATCCCTTGGATGACCACAAATTTTTCTAGGAGCTGATCCTCTGTCTCGACATTATCGGGATCGGTGATAATGCATTTGGAGATCGGGCAGACTGACTGGCACGTTGGCTTGTCGTAATGGCCTTTACACTCGGTGCATAAATCTGGCTCGATCTCAAAGATCTCGGACCCCATCGAGATAGCCCCATTGGGACACTCGGGCTCACACATATCGCAGTTTATGCATTTATCCGTGATGAGTAATGCCATACTACTTTCCTGATGGATTACGCGTATCTTGACCTGATTGTAGGTTACGCATCAGTAGTGCGTATTCCAAATCCATATCTTCTGGCACAGGAATAAACACAAAGTGACCATTACCTTTGGCATCGTCGATAGACTCTGATTTGCGGTTTTCCATGACTTCAAGAGTGAAGTGGACGTTACCCTTCGGCGTCATGAGCTCAAGGCTATCACCTAAAACAAACTTGTTCTTCACGGCAACTTCCGCTAAATCGCCACGGCGTTTACCGGTAAATTCACCGACAAATTGCTGTTGGTCAGAGACCGAATAGCCGTAATCATAGTTTTGGTAGCTATCGTGTGTATGGCGACGTAAGAAGCCTTCGGTATAACCGCGGTGCGCGAGGTTTTCCAGTGTGCTCATGAGGCTTTCATCGAAAGGCTTACCGGCAACAGCATCATCAATCGCCTGACGATAAACTTGGGCTGTTCGAGCACAGTAGTAGAAGGACTTCGTCCGACCTTCGATTTTCAGCGAGTGAACACCCATTTGGGTCAAGCGTTC
Source organism: Salinivibrio sp. PR932 (assembly GCF_001996125.1). Taxonomy (NCBI): domain Bacteria; kingdom Pseudomonadati; phylum Pseudomonadota; class Gammaproteobacteria; order Vibrionales; family Vibrionaceae; genus Salinivibrio; species Salinivibrio sp. PR932. The sequence continues at coordinate 1,431 of NZ_MUFM01000013.1, forward strand.
AACGTGCTGAATGGCACGGAGGTCTTTTGAGTTCATAATGTAAGTGCCGTGCTCATCTTCATAAGCGGCCATTAATTCACCGGGGCGACGGCCTTCTTCAAGCAAAACGACATCGTCGACAGGCTGGCCTTCACCCAATGTTGGTGTGACTTCCTGTACTTGTACCACTTGGCCGGCATCGTCTTCTTTGGCTTCGTGAACCTTATAGTCCCAGCGGCACGCATTGGTGCAGGTGCCTTGGTTAGGGTCGCGCTTGTTGATGTAGCCGGAGAGCAGACAACGACCCGAGTAAGCCATACACAGAGCGCCGTGCACAAATACTTCAAGCTCCATCTCTGGGCATTGTTTGCGGATCTCTTCGATCTCTTCAAGCGACAGCTCACGTGAAAGGATGACGCGTTCAACGCCTTGCGAATACCAGAACTTCACCGTCGCCCAGTTCACCGCGTTGGCTTGTACCGACAAGTGAATTGCCATATCGGGGAAATGCTCACGCACCATCATGATAAGGCCTGGGTCTGACATGATCAGTGCATCAGGACCCATATCGATGATAGGTTGCAAATCGCGGATAAAGGTTTTGAGCTTGGCGTTGTGCGGTTGAATGTTACAGACCACATAGAACTTTTTGCCCTGTGCGTGGGCTTCATCGATCCCGATTTTCAAGTTCTCGTGGTTAAATTCGTTATTGCGCACACGTAAGCTGTAACGCGGTTGTCCGGCGTAAACGGCATCAGCCCCATAGGCGAATGCGTAGCGCATGTTTTTAAGGCTACCGGCGGGTGAGAGTAGTTCTGGAGTAAACATAATTCCTAGCTAAAGTCTGAGTGTAAGTCAGGCACCTTCATCGTGAAGGTGAGTGTGGGCGCTATTTTACTGTGACAGTGCCCACACTACCAGCAGGAATTACCTAGTCTTTGTGTGGATTAAGCCAGTTGCATCAGTATACAAAGGCTCACTCGAGTGACTAATCGGTTTGTAAACCGCCGAGGGTCGTGAATAATCCATCAAGCAATACGTCGAGCTCACCGCACATCAACGATAAATCAGCATCCAGTCGGGCCGCGATATCTTCGCGGTCGATATCCGCGTTTTGATCGCGTAACTCTTCCGAAAACTTCAGGCGCTTAAGGCTGAGATCATCGCCCAACACAAAATGGATTTGTTCTTGCCAGTCCATGGCGAGTTTGGTGACTTGTTTGTCGGCATCGAGGTGGGCGTGAATTTCTTCACTGGTGAGATCTTGCTGTTTGCATTTAATCACCCCACCTTCTTCAAGCAGTGCTTTGAGTTCAGCCTCATCACCAAGGTGGAAGCCCTGAGGCGCGCTGCCTTGTTTAACCCATTCTGTCATGGCATGTTCCACCGGTGTTTGGGTTTCGACGGGCACAACCGGTAAGCTGCCGATAGATTTACGGAGTAAGGCAAGTAGCTCTTCGGCTTTTTTAATACTGGCCGCATCGACCAGAACCAGCCCTTTTGCCGGCATGAGAAGGGCGCACATTTGGCTTTGGCGGGTAAAAGCGCGCGGGAGCAACTCCATGACAACATCATCTTTTAGGCTATCTTTCTCACGTTTTTTCAAACGCTGGCCTTGGGCTTGCTCCATAGCATCAACTTTTTCTTCTAGCGCATCTTTGATCACAGAGGCAGGGAGCAGCTTTTCTTCTTTGCGTGCCCGGATCAAAATATTGCCACCGCTGACATGGGTCAGCATGTCGCCGTGCTTACCCAATGCTTTGTCCCAGCCGAATTTCTGCATGTCCTGGCTGCCGCAAGGGGTAAAATCGAACTCTTTGAGTTGGCTTTCGAGCTGTTCGGGATCGAGAGGAATGTCGCGGGTGAGGCGGTAGACGAGTAAGTTCTTAAACCAAATCATGGCGAGGCTTTATCCATCCAGTTGTGAGAAAGCCAACATGGTATTGCATTCATACTCGAATGTCGCTGCAATTAGCGTAGAATTTTACCCGGCTCGCGACATTGGCGAGTGTCTATGACCTCGTCTTTTTTCAACCAACGGATAACCCCAGCAGTGTTAAAAATCATTCATACCTCAGATTGGCATCTTGGCCACCAATTGCATGGCTATGATCGTCAGCAAGAGCACCAGGCGTTTCTTGATTGGCTACAGCAGCAATTGATAGATGAAGAGGCGGATGCCTTGTTGGTTGCCGGAGACATCTTCGATAGTGCCAATCCGCCTGCGAGCGCTTGGCGTATGCTATACCGCTTCTTAGCGGATGTCGCGAAGGCGTTGCCCCAACTGAATGTGATTATTACCGGTGGGAACCATGACTCACCTAGCAAACTCGATGCGCCACACGAGCTACTCAAAGCCTTTGATTTACACTTAATTGGTGCTATCTCACGGCACAGCGATGGCAGTTTAGATACCGAGCGTATGATGGTGCCAGTGACGGACAAAGAGGGGCAAACCGCCGCTTGGGTGATGGCTGTACCTTTCTTACGTAGCAGTGATTTACGCACGGAAGGATTGGGGGAATACGATGATCGTCTCATCGAAGGGGTGCGACAGATTTATCAGCAAACAGAACAAGCGGCGCGCGCCAAATGCACGGGGAGCCAAGCGCTGATTGCGATGGGGCATGTTTATATGGCGAGTGGGCAGCTATCAGAAATGTCTGAGCGACGCATTCTCGGCGGCAACCAGCATGCGCTGCCAGCTGATATTTTTGCCAAGGATGTTGCCTATGTGGCACTGGGACATTTGCACCTTGCCCAGCGGGTCGCGAAGCAAGACCGAATTCGCTATTGTGGTTCGCCGATCCCGCTGTCTCTGTCAGAGCGACACTATCGTCATCAAGTGCTCGCTGTCACTTTAGAGGGGGAGCAGCTTGCCGATATTCGCTCTCTTGAAGTGCCGCGACGGGTCGACCTATTGCGTGTGCCTGACAAGCCTGCTCCGCTTGATGAAGTGATAGAAGCGCTGCAGGCGATGACCCTTTCCCCACTATCGCTGGATATGCAGCCGTTATTGGAGGTGCCTGTTCTATTGGATGCCCCGCAACCGATGTTGCGTGAGAAGATCCTCGTGGCGCTAGAGGGACAGCCTATCCGTTTGGCGAAAATAACGCCGCACTATCGTGACCGCACCCACGAGCGCCAATTTCGTGAGCAGCGCTTGTCTGATGTTGAGCCGTTTCAAGTTTTCCGACACGGCTGGCAGCAAAAATATCAAGGTGAGCCGGATCCGGCTATCGCAGCGACTTTTTCACATTTGCTTGAACAACTGGAACAGGATGAGGACCAATAAACGATGAAAATTCTGGCATTACGTGGCGAGAACCTGGCCAGTATTCAACACCCGTTTGAGTTGGACTTTTCGAAGGGCCCTTTGGGTGATAGCGGTTTGTTTGCGATCACTGGCAAAACGGGCGCCGGTAAATCCACGTTGTTAGATGCTATCTGTCTTGCGTTATACGACAAAATCCCGCGCTTTCAAGCCAACAAAAAGAACGATGCAGATATTGGTCTCGGCGATCCTGCAACCCGAGTCAAAGCCAACGATGTGCGCAGTATTTTGTCGCGAGGAAAAGGTGAAGGGTACGCAGAAGTCGACTTCTTTGCCCATGACGGCAGTCGCTGGCGTGCCCATTGGTCGGTACGTCGCGCGCGAGGAAAAGCCGACGGTCGGATCCAAGCCAGTGAGCATTGGCTCGAAAACCTCACCACCGGCCAACGTTTTGCAGGAAAGAAACAGGAAGTGCTCAGTGAAATTGAGCGTCTGGTCGGGCTTAGCTATGAACAGTTCCGTCGAGCGGTGATGCTCCCTCAAGGAGATTTCGCGGCTTTTTTGAAAGCGTCAGCAGATGACCGCGCTGCACTGCTGGAGCGGATGACTGGTACCGAAATTTACAGCCGTTTATCCCAAATGGCCCATGAGCGTGCCCGTGATGAAAAACAAGCACTGGATCAGCTCATGCAACAGCTCGGTGACATTCAGCTACTGAGCGAAGATGAAGAGCAGCAATTGGTGGATGAGCAAGCCCAATGCCAACAGACGGTCAAGCATCATCAACACCAGCTCAAAATGCTGAACGACTATCGCCAGCAACACACCCACTTAGCGCAGGCGCAACAAGCGCTTGATGACGCGCAAGTGGCACTGGATGAGGCGGAACAAGAAAAAGCGGGTGTGGAAGCACGTCGAGAGACATTGGCGCAGATTGAACGTGCCCAAGCGGCGCGAGAGGATCTCAATGCGCTGCAGCGTCACCAGTGGCAGTCCCTATCTTTGGGGGAAGATCTTGCTGCGTTAGCCCGTGATGAACAGGCTGTTGCAGCCGACTATGAGCGACAAGCGGATCGTTGGCGAGAAGCCAATCGCGCATTGACCGACGCCGAGCAAGCGTGGGCTGATATGGAGCCGAAGGTGCGTGAGGCTCAGCAAATTGAGACCCAATTAGCCAGTCTTGATGAGCAAATGCGCGAGCAAAACATTACCCTCAATGAAGAACAGCAAAAATGGCGTCAAGCGCAACAGACCCTTGAACAAACCCGTGCCCATGCACAGCATTTGGTGCATCGTGAAACGATCATTGCTGAGCAACTGGCAGCGTTTGGCGATTTCGGTCACGTGGCTGAGCACTATCAGCCGGTGTTTGACAACCTCAAGCAATTTCTAGATTGCCAAGATGCGCTAGCCGCACTGAGTGATGAGCACAGACAGCGACAGCAGCAAGCCCAGCAATGGCGTCCTCAGCGCGATAAGCTTGAGCAGGATATTGCGCAAGTGGATGCCAGCAGTGACCAGTTAAAAACAAAACGCGCGGCTGCGGAACCTGAGCGTTTGATTGCGGAGCAAGAGACCGATCAAGCGCGCTACAGCCAATTACAGTCTACCCGCCGTTTACAAGAGGCGGTCTTAAATGAGGCGCATAACTGGCAATACTGGGACGAACGCTGCCGCCATAATCAGACGGAATTCGAAAAGTTTGATGCCATTTTCCGCGATAGCCAAACCCACCTAGCGCGTTTGAAAGACACGGTAACGCGCCAACAAGCACAGGTTGACGAAGCACACCACAGTTTGCAGCAAGCGATGGCCGTGATGGAGTTGGAAGACTTGCGTCAAGCGCTTAACGAGGGAGACCCTTGCCCGCTTTGTGGGGCGACTGAGCATCCTTACTTACACCATGCGCCCGTTGTGGAAAGTTTGATTGATCAGCAGCAAACGCGTCTCGCTGAGCTGCAAGCGACACTCAATCAAAGCCAGGCAGAATACTACTACTGGCAAAAGCAACATCAACAAAGTGAACACGCATGTGCTGAATTGCGTGAGCAAGGGCAAGTGTGGCAAGCGGAGCGTGATCAGTACGAAAAAGGGCTACGTGTCGCTATTGCTGAATTGGATAGTGACATCGACAGTCAGACGCCACTGCGCGATGCACTCATCGATATTGAAGCTCGAGCCCAACAGACGCAAGCGGACTATGTGGCTTGTTATCAAGCCATGACCGAACGTCAGCAACAGCTTGCCCATATTCAGCAGATTGATGCGGCACTCAGTGAGTTGCAACAAGCTCGAGAGCAGCTTGTTGCCCGTCGTCATCACTTAGACCAAGCGCTAACCGAATGTGAAACACGCCTTACCGCCATCGACGAACAATGGCACCAGCAACAAGCTCAGCGTGATAGTCGCTGCGAAGCACTCGATAAACAGCTAGGCAAAGGCCAATGGCAGGCGAGCTTACAACAAGTGGGATCCGCGCGTTACATTCGCCAAATGGAGCAAAAAATCCAGCAATACCGCGCTTTGCAAGCGGAGCGTGAGGGGATGGCGGCAGAAAAGCAGCGTACCGACACCGAGCTTGCCACGCTCACACAGCAGTGTCAGAGCTTGTCGGATGCCATTCAGTCACGTCAGACGCAGTTGGTGAACTTGGCGCAACAACATCAGCAGCGTATGGCGGCGCGACAGGCGCTGGTGGGGGATCAGGATCTTGCGAGCTTAGAAACTGAGTACAAGTCACGCATAGACGCGCAGCGCCAGCGTCGAGCTGAGGCGGAAAAGGCGTATACGCAAGCCAGTGAGCAACGCGCCGGCTTGCAAGCCCGCCAGCAAACCTTACAGCAGCAACGGCAAGATGCTAACCAGCACTATCGTACCGCCGTTAGGCGTTGGATCCAGTGGCAACCTGCGCTGGGAATGAGTCAGTATACTTTGATGGCGCATTTGTCATTGAGCGAGGCTTGGCGGGCGGATGAACGCCAAGCTTTAAACCAGATTGAGGCGCGCTATCAGGAAGCGAAAACACGCTTTGAAGAACGTGAACAGCAGCTAAACCATTGTCATCAGGCCATTGCGACCGCCAAAGCGTGGTTTGATGAGCAAGCGCTGACAGATGACGAGACAGTCTTGGAGACGCAGCAAGCCGAGTGGCAACACGCGCAAGAGCAGGCTGAACAGCGTGTGTTCGATATTCGTCATCGGCTGACGCAAGCCGAGCAGGCACGTCAGCAAGCGGGGAGTTTAACGGACAAAATCGATACCCAACGTAGTAAAACGGAACAATGGCTAAAACTGGCCGATTTAATTGGCTCGGCCAGCGGTGCCAAATTTCGTAACCTTGCCCAATCACTCACACTCGCCCAGCTGGTGGAGATTGCCAACGAGCACCTTGCTTCGCTTTCTCCTCGCTACGCGCTGCAAACCGTACCCGACAGTTTGTTAGCATTGCAGGTGGTGGATCATGATATGGGAGATGAAGTGCGCAGCGTGGAATCCCTCTCTGGAGGAGAGAGTTTCTTGGTTTCTTTGTCGCTGGCACTGGCGCTCGCCTCATTAGCGGCAGATACCCGTCAGTTAGGATCGCTGTTTATCGATGAAGGCTTTGGCACCTTGGACCCCGACAGCCTTGAGATGGCACTGTCGTGTCTCGATACCCTGCAAGCGGATGGACGCCAAATTGGTGTGATCTCTCATGTGAGTACTTTAGTCGAGCGGATTGGTGCCCAAGTTCGCGTAGACAGTCAGGGCGGAGGTGCAAGTCGCGTGTTGGTCACACAACAAGGTGTTGGCTAGGTCACAGCATGCACAAAGTGCGGGGAATTTGCTCGCGCTGGGTCACAAAAATGTCATAATAAATCCACATAATGGCGCCAGTTAAATGATAACACTAGGTAATTATCATGGTTAGAAGGATTCTAGTTGTTGAGGACGAAGCGCCGATCCGAGAGATGCTGTGCTTTGTGCTGGAGCAAAAAGGCTACCAAACGGTAGAGGCCGAAGACTACGACTCAGCGCTGGCGCAAATTTGCGAGCCTTATCCGGAAATGATCCTCATGGATTGGATGTTACCGGGCGGATCGGGGATTAACTTGATCAAGCACCTCAAGCGCGACGAATTGACCCGACAAATTCCTGTAGTGATGCTGACCGCGCGTGGGGAAGAGGAAGATAAAGTCCGAGGCCTAGAAGTTGGCGCGGATGATTACATCACCAAACCTTTCTCACCGAAAGAGCTCATGGCACGCTTAAAAGCGGTGATGCGTCGCGTATCACCGACCACACTGGACGATGTGATTGATGTACAAGGCCTCAAGTTAGACCCTGTCTCGCACCGTGTGACGGCCAATGATGAACCGCTCGATATGGGGCCAACCGAATTTAAAATGTTGCACTTTTTTATGACGCACCAAGAGCGTGTCTACAGCCGTGAGCAGCTTTTGAATAACGTTTGGGGTACCAATGTGTATGTTGAAGATCGTACCGTTGATGTGCATATCCGGCGTTTGCGCAAAGCGCTTGAAGCGGGTGGCCATGATAAGTTAGTGCAAACCGTACGTGGCGCAGGATATCGCTTCTCGACACGCAACTAAAAAGATAGAAAGCGCTCCACATACGTTGGGGTGGATGGAGAGTAAATGGTCGAACGACTGTCTTGGAAGAAGCTAGCTTGGGAGCTGGCTTTTTTTTATTTGCCTTGGTTTATTATTGGCTGGCTGTTCGGTGGCCTGCCTTGGTTGCTATTGGGTGCAACGGTTGCCATGTTGCTTTGGCATCTGCATCAACAAATCAAACTGTCCGACTGGCTATGGAAAGATAAAAGCCTGACCCCGCCTTCAGGCACAGGCTCCTGGGAGCCATTGTTTAATGGCATTTATCGGCTTCAAAAACGTAATCGCCGCCGTCGCAAAGAGTTAGCAAACCTGATCCGTCGTTTCCGCAACGGGGCCGAATCCTTGCCCGATGCGGTGGTAGTCTTTGAAAGTGATGGCTCGATTGTGTGGTGTAACAAGCTGGCACAAGAACTCCTTGGCTTGAGAATGCCAGATGATAATGGCCAACATATCAGCAATCTTATTCGCGCGCCCGAGTTTGTCAGCTACATCGCCGAGGCAAATTACGATATACCGTTAGAAATGCGCTCCCACATCAACAGTGCGCGCACCTTAGAATTTCGTACCATGCCCTATGCCGAGGGAGAGTTCTTGATGGTGGTACGTGATATCACCCAACTCAAACAGCTGGAAGGAATGCGACGCAACTTCTTCGCCAATGTCTCACATGAACTGCGTACGCCAATGACGGTGTTGCGCGGTTATCTCGAGATGACAGAAGATCCTGACATGGTGATAGGGCCGATGTGGCCGAAAGCGCATGGTGTTATGACTGAACAGCTATCGCGCATGGAATCACTGGTTGAGCAGCTCCTGACGTTATCCAAAATTGAGGCGGCCGCAAAACCAGAATTAGATCACGATGTTGATGTGCCAGCGATGCTGGATGTGTTGCAAAAAGAGGCGCAAACCTTGAGTGGTGATCGTGAGCATGTGCTGACGTTTGATGTTGATAAGAGCCTAAAAGTAAAAGGCAATGACGACCAACTCCGCAGCGCGATTTCCAATTTAGTCTATAACGCGGTGAAGCATACCCCAGCTCAGGCGGCGATTTCCGTCAAATGGTATCGCACCGACAAAGGTCCGCGTTTAGAGGTCACTGACAGCGGCGAAGGCATTCCTCCGCAACACCTCGATCGCTTGACTGAACGCTTTTATCGTGTCGATAAGGCACGCTCTCGTGAAACCGGTGGCAGCGGTCTGGGTTTGGCAATCGTCAAGCACGCCCTGAGCCATCATGATGCGGAGCTCGAGATCCAAAGTGAGGTAGGGATGGGCAGTACCTTTGCATTTACGCTGCCGGAGCGATTGGCATGTTAAGGTGGGGCATACTCTGTGTCAGCCTTCTTTGGAGCGCACTGGCCCAGAGCCATACGACCCAGCCAATGCTGCCTGAATATCAGCGTATCAGCGGCGTTTCGGGGAACTTAAATTCCGTAGGTTCCGATACTTTAGGCAACATGATGGCGGCGTGGTCCGACGGGTTTAAGCGTTTGTACCCGGGGGTAAATGTTCAGCTGCAAACCCCCGGCTCTGCCTCGGCGGCCCCCGCGCTGGTGGAAGGTACAGCACAACTTGGCCCAATGAGCCGTCCGATGCGGGTCAGTGAAGAAAATGCGTTCCAAGCGCGATTCGGTTATCCACCCACCGCTGTGCCGGTGGCGATTGATGCCATGGCGGTTTATGTCCACCAAGATAACCCACTACAGAGAATTAGCTTCAATCAGCTGGATGCTATCTTTTCGCGAACGCTCTGGTGTGGGGCGAGTGAGTCTATTACTCGCTGGGGGCAGTTAGGACTTACCGGACGTTGGCAACATCGCGATCTACAATTATTTGGGCGTAACTCGGTATCCGGTACCTATGGCTACTTTAAACAGGCGGCATTGTGTCGTGGTGACTTTCGCGCCAATGTCAACGAGCAACCGGGATCGGCATCTGTGGTGCAATCTGTGGCCTCCTCATTAAATGCGATTGGATACGCGGGGATGGGTCACCAAGCGTCGGGGGCGAAAATGCTCGCCGTCGGTCATCCCGGTAAGCCTGCTGTTCTGCCGACTCAGCAGTCAATTCGCGATGGTGAGTACCCACTTACACGGTATTTATACCTCTATATCAATAAAGCACCCAACGCGCCGCTAGCTCCGCTTGAGGCGGCGTTTATGGGGTATATCCTCTCTGCACAAGGGCAAAAGGAAGTAAGCCGAGAAGGATATATTCCCCTCCCGGCGCAAGTGGTGCATGCGCAGCGCCATGCACTTGGATTGGATTAGTCGCTAAAACAAAGCGACCAACCCGCCGCTTTCCAGTAGTCTTGCTCTGCGGTCAGGTCGGCCGCAAGTAAGCGATTATCATCCAGCCAGCCTTTGGGAAACTGCAGCTGCCAACCGCCGTTTTTATCGATAGTCACCGTAATCTCGGGGAGAGCTTCGTCATTGCGCTGTGAGTGCAACACACAGGCGAGCCGCAGTGCGCAGATAAGCGTTTCGATCAGTTTGGGTTTAAACAAGGTGAATTTGGGCATTTCTCCCAGCTTTAACGCTTTACGATGAAAGCGCGCAAGGGTTGCCAAGACGGTTTGTTGCTCTTGGTTAAACCCGGGTAGGTTAGTATTGCTGAGAATATATGCTGAATGTTTGTGATAGCCCGGATAACCAATGCTTAACCCCACTTCGTGCAATAAAGCGGCCCAATTGAGTAATCCAGCCAATTCCGCTTTTTTACTGCCTTGTTCGGGCTCCGCTTGTGCGTAGAAGTGGGCGGCGGTTTGCTGGACTCGCCGTGCATGGGCAAGGTCGACATTGTAGCGTGCGGCCATATCATCTGTAGTTCGGCCACGGATGTCGGTGCGTTGGAAGCGCTCTTCCATCTCATACAGTAAGCCCTCACGCAGGGCACCATCTGAGAAGCGCAATTCATCAATTTTGAGCGCGTCGAGAACACCGGATAAAATCGCCACCCCAGCGGCAAAGACCGGCTGCCTGTCTTCGGTCAATCCCGGTAAATCGATGCTGTCACTGTGTTTGAACTTTAATAGCTTTTCAATCACATTATCCAAGCGCTTGCGCGTGATAATGCCATCCTCATCGCCCAACCCAATCACCACCTCGCGAATGGCTTTAATGGTGCCCGATGCGCCTAACGCGACTTGCCATCCTGCTTTGCGATATTGACTCGCCAGACTTTCCAATTTTTGTTGGGTAGCCGTTTGGGCTGCGAGAAATTGCTTTTCACTCAGCGCGCCTTGTGGGAAAAAGCGTTCGTTATAGCTGACACACCCCATGCGTTTGCTATTAACGAGCAGGGGCTGAAAGTCTTCACCAATCACCAGCTCGGTTGAGCCTCCACCGATATCAATGACTAAACGGCGACCCAGATTTTGCTGGGTGTGAGAGACCCCCAGATAAATCAGGCGTGCTTCTTCTTCACCCGCAATAATTTCAATCGGGTAAGGGAAGACTTGATTCGCCCGTTCAATAAATTCATGTGCGTTTTTGGCTTGGCGTAAGGTATGGGTTGCTGCGATCCGAACGTTGTCTATCTCGATGCCATTGAGGCGTTCGGCAAACATGGCTAAACAGTCGACACCACGTTGAATGGCCTCGTCGCTTAGGCGCTGCTTTTTATCCAATCCTGCGGCTAATCGCACCCGCTGCTTGTGACGACTGATAATTTGTAGGCCTTGCCCGACCACGCGGGCAACCACCATATGAAAGCTATTAGAGCCAAGATCGACGGCCGCAATCTCTCTCGGCTTATCATTACTTGCTTTGGGGTGTGTCATGCTGCAACTTTTCCGCGTGTTTGAGTTCCTGTCTCTCTAACTGCTTGAGGAAATCGTAAGTTTCGATTTGCGAGCGAATTTTTTTCTTGTTCCCTCGTTTAACATAGGTATTCGACATCTCCTTGTCGATGATACGCGCCTTGGTCCGATCGGAAAATTGGATCTCAAGGATGTCCATGATACGTTCTTTTAAACGCGGATCGCGGATGGGCGCACCGACTTCGATACGGTTATCGATATTGCGGGTCATCCAGTCGGCGGAAGAGATATAGACATCACGCTCCCCACCATTTTCAAACGCAAATACACGCGGGTGTTCTAAAAACCTATCGACGATACTGATCGCCTTGATATTTTGACTCACGCCTTTCACGCCCGGCACTAAAGAGCACATGCCGCGTACAATCATGCGAATTTTCACCCCTTCGCTGCTGGCCCGGTAAAGTAGATTGACCAGGCTTTTATCGACCAGATTATTCACTTTTAAGGTGATCCCGGCCTTACGCTTGGCTTTCGCGTGTTCGATTTCGCGCTCAATCAGCTTTTGAATGCGGCGTCGAGAGTTACGTGGTGACACGATCAAATGATTGAACTTGACCGGACGATAAGGGTTTTCGATAAACTCGAAGACCTTACGAATTTCAGACGTGATCTGCTGATCGGCGGTAAAGAGTGCAAAGTCGGTATAAATACGGGCCGTTTTTTCGTGGAAGTTACCGGTGCCAATGTGGCCATAATCACGTAATTCGCCATTTTCTCGCCGTGAGATCAGGCAAAGCTTGGAGTGAATTTTAAGCCCTGGAGTACCAAACACGACCTTGACGCCCGCATCGGTGAGCACGCGCGACCATTCGATATTGGCTTCTTCATCAAAACGGGCTTGTAGCTCGACCACCACGGTCACGCGCTTGCCGTTATTGGCCGCATCAATCATGGAGTTAATGATCCGCGAGTTCTTTGCCACTCGGTATACGTTAATGCGAATGCTGCGCACGGACGGATCAAAAGAAGCCTGGCGAACCAGCTCCGTCATATGGCGGAAGGTGTGGTACGGATAGTAAAGCAGGATGTCGCGCTCACGAATGGCATCGAAAGCATTGTTATGTAATTGAAAATCGGCCGATTCGAATGGCGGCAGTGGTGGGTTTTCCAGATATTTTCGCCCGACGTTAGGAAAGCCGATAAAGTCACGAAAGTTATGATAACGCGCACCGGGTAGGACGCTGTCATAATCAGAAATTTTCAGCACTTGGATGAGTTTACTCACCATTTCCGGCGGCATATCCCGTTGGTAGACAAAGCGCACCGGGAGAGCGGTGAGGCGTTGGTCCAAGCTTTCCGACATGTTCTCGAGCAGGCTGTGCTCTACCTCATTAGTAAGATCGTACTCTGCATCTCGGGTCATTTTCATGGCATAGGCATCGACCGTGTCGTAGTCGAAGAAGCCGCTGAAAATTTGGTCAAGACATAGTCGAATGATGTTGTCGAGCAAGATGATGGTTTTGCGCTGCCGTTTACCCTTGGGCTCAGGGACTTTAATAAAACGGTCAAGATCATCTGTTGGGATCTCAATCAACGCATACTTGGGCTCTTCCCCTTCTTTTTTAAGCTGTACGGCGAGGTACGAGTAGGCATCTTTCAGAAAGCTCAATACATCGACGTCTTTGGTCAGCATAATAGGCGTAATGTAGGGCAGAATATTGCTACGAAAATAGCGCTTTAGCCATTGGGATTGGTTATCGGTGAGCTGACGTTCGTTAACGAGAAAGATATTGCGGCGTGCCATCTCTAGCAAGATATCGTTGTAGAGATGGTCGAAATCTTGGTTTAGTTTGACGACTTTCGCTTGAATTTTACTTAAAAGTTCTTTGGCATGACTATCGACTCCACGCTCTTCGTCAATGATGATACGGCGTTTAACGTCCGCGAAACGCACTTGATAAAACTCATCAAGGTTGGAGGAGAAAATCCCCAAAAAACGAACACGTTCGATAATGGGGACGCTCTTATCGGCGGCTTCTTGGAGGACGCGTTCGTTAAAAGATAGCCAACTTAATTCTTTGTCGACGTGGTAAGTATCTAGTGTCATAAAGCGTGAGAAAATCCTGTTCTACTGGGTGAAATTACTGTCAAACTCGACGATCAAATCGTCGGACAGTGCTTCAAGGGCTTCGTGTAACATGGAGACATCCGCATCCGGCGGAATATCCAGATAAAAATCAGCAGTAAATATTTGCCCACCGGTATTGGCTGCGCTTTGTGTTTGCGCATTGAGTTTATTAATAGTGATACCGTGAGCGGCCAGTAATTGGCTGAGTGTTTGAACAATGCCGCGGCGATCGTTGCCCGTGACCGACAAGGTATGTGTGGTCGGGTTAGGGGTGACTGGCTTAGCGTCGGTGATCAGCAGCTGTAAGCCATCCAATTCGCGAAGCGCATGGACTAGCGCATCCGCATGGGTATCAGACACAGATAGATGGATGATCCCTGCGAATTGTCCGGCGAGTTGGCTAAGGCGGCTGGCTTGCCAGCTTCCGTGATGCGTAAAAATGGTCTGTGAGATTTGATCAACCAGCCCAGCGCGATCGGGACCCATCAGTGTGATAACAAAATGCTTCATGCGTGATCCTTACGGCGATTGTCGGGTCAATTATTGAGGCCGGTCAAGGTGTTGTCTATGCTGCTTTGCAGTAAAGTCGCTAAACTGTGCCCAATATCAACCTGCGCCAGCCTAAAGCCCGTTTGTTTCATTTTTATTGCGTACAGCCTTCGGTGGTATCCCTGTTCAGAGTGGGGGTGTCATAAAAATGTCATTGTAATGACATACAATTAAGGGCTTGATCTAAAACAAGAGGCACGAATGACCCACACTTCACCATCACTCAAAGATGCCAATCGAGTAAGACGTTTAAAAGACACGTTTACACGGCATACAGTACGTCTTGGTGGCGTGATGGTATTGGTCACTTTACTGCTCTTGTTCTTTTATTTGCTGACCGTCGTGTTACCGCTTTTTCATCAAGCGAGTATGACGCCGACCGGCCGTTTTAGTGTGCCAACACCAGCTACGCCGCACTTTATTGGCGCTGACAATCGTGAGCAGCTGGTTTATGCGCTTGATGATAGTGGCACCTTAACCGTAGCTCGTCGTCCTTTACAGGTCGACCAAGTTGCCACTGTGATGTTGGCGCGTAACTTATCAGATATTCCTCGTCCTGCGATGGCGACAGTGCCTGCCACCGCGCCCTTTATGGCTGTAGAAATAAAACCGGGACAAGTAGGCGTTTGGCAGCTACGTTTTCGCGCTGAATATGGCGACAATACCTCGGTATTACCCAAGCTGCGCCGTATGGCGGCATTTCCTTTACCTGTGATACTGGACTCGTCGGCGCTACGCCAATTAGCGCTCGCTGTCCCAGACAGTTTACACGGGGAAAATATAGCCCCTGTTTTGGTGGCGGTGACACACACGCAGGATCTGGTGCTTTATCGCAGTGGACGGATTGAACGGCACTCGCTGAGTGAGCCGGTTGATAATATAGCGCTCTCGCCTGACGGACAGCGCCTCTTTGTGCGTCAAGGCAGCACACTGACGGTGTGGCGAATTCACGGGCAACAGATGGCCATACGTGAAACCATTAATCTTGCCAATGTGGTGGAAAGTCCGGTTCAGGCGATGACCTTGCTCGCAGGTGGGCGTTCGTTAATGTTACACCATCAAGATGGCGGCTTGAGTCAGTGGTTTGATGTGGTGAAAAGTGGCCAGCCATCGCTGACCGAAGTGCGGTTATTTCAGCCAGCTAAAGGGAAGTTTGTGGCCTCACCGGAGTTGCATCGTAAAAGTATTGCGGTTGCGGATGAGCAAGGGGGGCTGAGCTTGCTGCATGCGACCAGCGAAAAGCAACGTTATTTTGCGGCCATGCTCGATACCTTGCCGCAAGCAATGGCGTTTTCTCCTCGTGCACAGGCACTGATTACCGTCACCGATGGTGTATGGCAATGGTTTGCTATCGATAACCCACACCCAGAAGTTAGTGTTCACTCACTTTGGGAGAAGGTCTGGTATGAAGGGTACGCAGAGCCCCAATATGTGTGGCAATCCACTTCTGCGGATGACACGTTTGAAGCTAAATTAAGCGTGGTTCCGGTGATTTTTGGCACCCTGAAAGTGGCACTCTTTGCGCTTGTATTTGCCGTCCCGATGGCGATTGGTGCGGCGATTTATACTGCCTATTTTATGTCTTCGGGGTTACGTAAAGTCGTGAAGCCGACGGTTGAAACCATTGAGGCACTGCCAACCGTGATCATCGGCTTTTTAGCCGGGCTCTGGTTAGCACCTTGGGTTGAGCAACACCTGCCCACGGTATTTTTACTGTTGCTGATGGTGCCACTTTGTTTGCTGGGTCTTAGCATGATTTGGCGAATGATCCCGCGCTATGTACGCCGCCGCTTACCGGACAATGCACAAATCTTGGTGATCATTCCGGCCCTGTTACTGATTGCGTTGGTGGCTTGGCAATTAGGGCCTTGGTTAGAACACCTATGCTTTGACGGCGATGCGCGTCGCTTTATCACCCATGAATTAGGGATAGGCTATGACCAGCGTAACGCGCTAGTGGTCGGTATTGCGATGGGCTTTGCGGTAGTGCCAACCATTTTCTCGATTGCGGAAGATGCCATTTTCTCTGTACCGCCGCATTTAAAAAGCGGCGCGTTGGCCTTGGGGGCCACTCATTGGCAGACATTGACACGTGTGGTATTGCTCACCGCAAGCCCGGGTATTTTTTCGGCGGTGATGATGGGACTCGGACGTGCGGTGGGCGAAACCATGATTGTACTGATGGCGACCGGGAATACGCCTATCATGGATTGGAATCTGTTAGAGGGGTTGCGCACCTTGTCCGCCAATATCGCGGTTGAAATGCCCGAGTCTGAGGTGGGGAGTTCCCATTATCGCGTGTTATTTTTAACCGCATTTATTTTGTTTGTATTTACCTTTGTGTTTAACACCTTAGCTGAACTCGTACGCCAACGCTTGCGCGACAAGTACAGTAACTTATAGGTGGGGATGAGAGCTCGTATGCGCGCATGGATGAAATCAGGAACCCCTTGGGTGTGGATAAGCGCAGGCATGGTCAGTGTCAGCTTGATTGCGATCCTTGGTGTGTTGCTTCTTATTGGTGCGCGCGGGTTGGGCTATTTTTGGCCTACGCCCATCACCCAGTTCACGCTCAATACACCCGAAGGCCAAGAAACGGTGATTGGGCAGATTTACCAAACGGACCGTGTCGACGCGACGCAACTGCAAGATGCAGGCATCACATTACCGGAAGATGCTAACCCAGATTATGCCCGTTTAGTGGTCAAAATCGGTAATCGCGAGCGTGACGGGGTGGACTTCCGGCAGTTGTTGGCGTTTAACATTCGCAGCCAATTTACTCCGGCATCGTTAGCCATGATAGAGCGGGTCGAGAATGGGATGTTCTATGGATGGCCTGTTGCGCTGGTAGATGAGAAAGGTACGCGCCATCGCCTAGATGAGGCAGATCTTGAAGCGCGCCTTGACGACTTGTCCGCGCGACGTGATGTGATTGATGATATTGAACGTGTCCACCTCGCCAGTGTCAATTATCAACTGGAACAGCTGCGTTTAGAGGAAAAACGCTGGGCCTTGGCCCATGCCGCAAATCGTGAGCCCCCGGCCCATATTTCAGAGCAGCGCGCGCAGCTATTGGACCAATATTCCCAGCTCGAGAAGAAGCTGGAAAGTTTACGCCATCACCAAGATGATGCCATGTTGGTGGTCAAAGATAGCCATCATGAAGAAGTGCTACTGCCACTTCGTAACGTCTTGGCGGTATGGTACCCCAACGCAATGAGCGGGGTTGAGAAGCTGCTCTTTTGGGGTCATCAAATTGGTGCGTTTGTCTCAGAGCCACCACGGGATGGTAATGCTTCTGGCGGCGTGTTCCCGGCCATTTTTGGCACTGTATTTTTGGTGCTGTTGATGGCTGTGATTGTAACGCCGCTTGGGGTGATTGCCGCGGTGTATCTTCATGAATATGCGCCAAAAACCGCGTTTACACGGATGATTAGGATTGCAGTTGTCAATTTGGCCGGGGTACCTTCGATCGTCTATGGCGTGTTTGGTTTGGGCTTTTTTGTCTATTTCATTGGTGGTTCGATTGATGAGCTCTTTTATCAAGCCGCTCAACCGGCCCCTGTCTTTGGAACGCCGGGCGTACTTTGGTCAGCGTTAACATTGGCGATTTTGACGCTGCCCGTGGTCATTGTATCGACGGAGGAAGGGTTGGCACGCATCCCGACCAGTGTTCGTCATGGTGCGTTTGCATTAGGTGCGACCCAAGCCGAGACACTGTGGCGAGTCGTGCTGCCGATGGCAAGTCCGGCGATGATGACTGGGCTGATCCTCGCCGTTGCACGTGCAGCCGGTGAGGTTGCGCCTTTGATGCTGGTGGGGGTAGTGAAAGTGGCACCAGCTTTGCCGGTGGATGGTAACTTCCCCTTTTTGCACCTCGAACGTAAGTTTATGCATCTGGGATATCATATTTATGATCTTGGCTTTCAGAGTACCCATATTGAATCGGCACGCCCTCTGGTATATGCCACCTCGTTTTTACTGGTGTCTGTGATTGTGGCGTTAAACCTTGCCGCTATCGGGATCCGCCATTACTTGCGTGAAAAGTATCGCGATTTGGAACAATAATGATGAGGCTCGACAAGCTATGTTTTCGATAAACTCCCGAATTGGCCTGACTCCCGAGCTCGATTTGGCAAATTTGCCTGAAGAGCAAACCGCGCTGTCGATCCGTCATCTCAATTTGTACTATCAGCAAACACAAGCTTTGTTTGATATTAATATGCGGATCCCAAAGGGAAAGGTCACGGCGTTTATCGGCCCGTCCGGCTGTGGTAAGTCGACCTTGCTACGCTGTATTAATCGGATGAATGATCTGGTTGATGGCTGTCGTGTTCGCGGGGAAGTGACCCTGCATGGGCAGAATATTTACGATCGCGACGTTGATGTGCCTGCATTACGCCGCCAAGTTGGTATGGTGTTTCAGCGGCCCAACCCTTTTCCTAAATCTGTTTATGAAAATGTGGTGTTCGGATTACGCCTGCAGGGTATCAATGATCCCCGGGTGCTCGATGATGCGGTAGAGCGAGCGCTGCGAGGGGCGGCTTTGTGGAATGAGGTAAAAGACAGACTCAATGATAATGCATTTGGCTTGTCAGGCGGTCAGCAGCAGCGTTTGGTTATCGCCCGTGCGATCGCGATTGAACCAGAGGTATTGTTGCTCGATGAGCCTTCATCAGCGTTGGATCCGATTTCAACGTTGACGATTGAAGAGTTGATTAATGATTTGAAAAGCCAATACACCGTGGTGATCGTCACCCATAATATGCAACAAGCCGCGCGTGTCTCGGATCAAACCGCATTTATCAATATGGGGCGTTTGGTGGAATACGCGGACACGGACACCTTGTTTACGACGCCGAAAAATAAACAAACTGAAGACTATATAACTGGTCGCTACGGATAAGGAGCAGGCCTTGGACAACCATAACATCAGTCGCCACATTTCAGGACAGTTTAATGCCGAGCTTGAAGCCATTCGAACCCATGTTTTAACCATGGGGGGGTTGGTCGAACGCCAACTGACCGATGCACTACGTGCCATGCATAACCAAGATGTCGATCTGGCGCGTCATGTTATTCGTGAAGATCACAAAGTCAATGGCATGGAAGTAGCGATCGATGAGGCGTGCACGCGAATTATTGCCAAACGTCAGCCGACCGCCAGTGACTTGCGACTGGTGATGGCGATCATCAAAACCATTACCGATCTTGAACGTATTGGTGATGTGGCGGACAGCATCGCGAAAATGGCATTGGATAACTCCAGTCACTCTCAGCAGCCTTTTCTCGTCTCGCTGGAAGCGCTAGGGCAACGTGCGGCGAAAATGCTGCACGAGGTACTGGATGCGTTTGCCCGTATGGATATTGAGGCGGCGATGCGGGTGTATCGAAAAGATGACTCCTTAGATCGTGAATACGAAGGGATCTTGCGTCAACTGATGACCTACATGATGGAAGACCCACGCTCAATTCCTAACGTGCTGAAAGTGATGTGGTCAGCACGCGCCATTGAGCGTGTTGGCGACCGCTGTCAGAATATTTGCGAATACATCATTTACTTTGTGAAAGGAAAAGATGTTCGCCATATTCAAAAAGAAGAGCTGGAAAAACTGCTTAAATAAGGGTTAATCGTCTGGCTCATTATTGAGCCACTCGCTGACTTGATCGGGCACAAAACTTTGCTCTTCAAGTGGCATGCGTACGTAGCCTTCTTTATTGATTTCAGGTAGATCGACCTCGGGGTAGGTGATTTCTTGATACGGGATCTGCGATAACAAGTGCGCAATGCAATTGAGCCGTGCGTGCTTTTTATTGTCCGCTTCGACCACCCACCACGGACTGTCTTTGGTGTCTGTGTAAGCAAACATACGATCTTTGGCCTCGCTATATTGCACCCAGCGGCTGCGAGACTCTAAGTCCATCGGGCTGAACTTCCAGCGCTTAATGGGGGTGCTAATACGTTCGGCAAAGCGTTTTTCTTGCTCGTCGTCAGAAACTGAAAACCAATATTTAATCAAGATGATGCCAGCACGCATTAACATGCGTTCAAACTCGGGACAGGTACGTAGAAACTCTTCGTATTCTTCGTCGGAGCAAAATCCCATCACCCGCTCAACCCCCGCTCGGTTGTACCAGCTGCGGTCAAACAGAACGATTTCACCACCGGCAGGCAGGTGCTCAACATAACGTTGGAAATACCATTGGGTACGCTCGCGCTCGGTGGGCTTATCTAGCGCGACGACGCGACATACACGTGGGTTGAGTTTTTCGGTAATACGTTTGATCACGCCACCTTTGCCCGCGGCGTCTCGCCCTTCGAATAACACCACCACTTTGAGGCGCTCTTGCTTGACCCACTCTTGCAGTTTGACTAGCTCGGTTTGTAGCTCCGTCAGTTTCTTTTCGTAGTGCTTTTTGCCGATTTTACTTGATGTTTTATCCGACAAGGGAAACTCCTTTTCACACCATTGTGCTTTTACGGTAGAAAACTCGCCTTTACGATGCAACGCTACCGCCTCGAGGACGGCGATCGCGCATCAAAATATCCGAGTCAGTCACAGTTCAGTGTTGTGCCATAGCCTGTTGCACGCACTCACAAGCGTGCGGAAAGGGCTTTTATTTGCCGGATAATGGCGGGGTTGGTCATTGGGTAGCAGGCATCATCACCTTCGCCCATGGTGGCCATTGCCCGGTGTTGCATGGCACTGGACTGATCCATACGGGCAGATAAATGAATTTCACGCGCGCCGCAGTGGGAGAGGATCGCCGCAGCATTATCAGGCGTGACCCCCGCGCCAGGCATGATCTGTAAAGCAGCCTGTCGGGTCATTTCTACCCAGCGTTTCAGTGCCTCTTTACCTTGCTCTGCGCTGCTGGCTTGGCCCGAAGTAAGTACCCGCTCAATCGCGGGACGCGCTAAAAGCGCTTCCAGTGCTGATTCAGGATCGGCGCAGTGGTCAAACGCGCGATGAAACGTCACGCCCATGCCTTTGGCTTCTGCCAACATGTCATCGATAAGCGGTAAGTCGAGCTGTCCTTGGGCTGTCAGTGCGCCGATCACCACACCTGCACATCCAGCTTGGCGTGCCATCGCAATATCCTTGAGCATGACTTCTGCTTCGTCACTGCTGTATAAAAAGTCTCCCTCACGTGGCCGGATAATGGCATAAATGGGGATATTCGCTTGTTGGGCGGCAAGTTGCATATAGCCGTAACTGGCCGTGAGTCCACCAAGGCGCAGTGCACTACACAGCTCGATGCGGTCAGCGCCAGCGCGCTCTGCCACCTTTAAAGAGCCAATACTATCAATACAAACTTCGACCAAGACAGACATACCACCCCTTAGTGAGCAACACAGTGTCAATAATAGAGGCTGTATTGTGACAGCAGGCTGAAGAATTACCTAGTAGAAGCGGTAGAAAGCGAGGGGGATCGTGACGATGCAAGTAACGTGTCATGGGGGACTAGATACAAAAAGGGCCCGGTTTAACCGGGCCTCATTATTATCTCACATTGTCCAGTGCGTAGGGCACGTCACCTTTTGACAGTTAATAATTACAGGTCAGCAGAGTGCTCAGACAGGTATGCAGCAACACCTTCTGGTGAGTCTTTCATACCTGCTTTACCTTCTTCCCACTGTGCTGGGCATACTTCACCGTTCTTCTGGTGGAAGCTCAGTGCATCAACCATGCGCAGCATCTCGTCGATGTTACGGCCAAGTGGCAGATCGTTTACGACTTGGTGACGTACAACGCCTTCCTCATCGATGAGGAAAGAACCACGGAAAGCAACACCTGCTTCTGGATGCTCTACGTCGTACGCTTTGCAGATTTCGTGTTTAACGTCTGCAACCAGTGGGTATTTAACCGCACCGATACCACCGTCTTCGATGGCAGTTTTGCGCCATGCGTTGTGTGAGAACTGAGAGTCGATAGACACACCGATAACCTCAACGCCCTTCGCTTGGAAGTCTTGGAAACGCTTATCGAATGCAATCAGCTCTGATGGGCACACGAAAGTGAAGTCGAGTGGGTAGAAAAAGACAACAGCTTTTTTGCCTTTGGTGAACTCTTTCAGGTTGAAGTTTTCAACGATTTCGCCATTACCTAGTACGGCTGCGGCAGTAAAATCTGGTGCTTGACGACCTACGAGTACCATAACTCAGCTCCTAATTAAAAAGTTTGCCTGAAGATCAGGTTCCTATATAAGCGAGACAAACTATAGCTGACTTGCTACATTGAAAAAAGTGGAATTAATAGATTGTTATAATCGAAAAAAACGATTGTATAAAGTTTGACAGAATGAACAAATATCCATCACTTAAGCAGCTACACTATCTGGTTACCTTGTCAGAAACTCGCCATTTTGGCGAGGCGGCGAAACTGTGTTTTGTTAGCCAATCGACCCTCAGTGCCGGGATCCAAAATCTAGAAGAGTTGATTGGTGCCCAGCTCATTGAAAGAGACAATAAAACCTTGGTACTGACTGGTATGGGAGAGGAAGTGGTACGCCGCAGCCGCGAAATCCTTGCCCGAAGCCAAGATTTAATGGAGCTCACTCACGTCCAGTCTGATCCTATGCATGGCAAAGTCCGTTTGGGCTGTATTCCGACTATCGCTCCGTTTTTACTCTCCGACGTGGTCCAGCAGGTAAACCAGCGCTATCCCAATTTAGATCTCTTGTTACGAGAAGATACCACCGCGAATTTGCTTACCGCGCTCAAACACGGCGAAATGGATGTGCTGATTTTGGCCTTACCGATGGATATCGGCGCCATGACTAGCCGCATTGTTGGCCGTGATCCTTTCAAGATGGTGATGAGCCGCAAGCAAGCCGCGCAATTAACGCTGCCGGTGGATTACGGTGCCTTGCCCGATGAGTCGGTGTTTTTGCTCGAGCGCGAGCACTGTCTCACGGACCATGCGGTATCTGCCTGCCAAATGACAGCCTCACAGAAGATTAACCCGTTTATGGCGACCAGCTTACATACCTTGATTCAGATGGTCGCCAACGGCAATGGCGTCACATTTATTCCGCAAATGGCGATTGATCATGGCTTAATCGATAATCTCGACGTGCATCTAGAAACGCCACCCGGACGCGCCGCGTATCGTGAAATTGGCATGGTGTGGCGTCCATCATCGAGTCGCATTGATACCTTTAATAAATTGGCTGATCTGGTTGCAGCATTACTTAATCGCACTGACTAGCTAGCGATCATCTGCTATTTAGGTTTTTATCTCGATTAATAGCAGATTAAGTAGCATATTCCTCTGCAATAAAACCTCATTAAGTGAAATAGAATCGTTGGATTATTATCACGCCAGTGAGTCGGTTTATAATCAACGCATCTTGCTGTTTCGATTAACTGGCTGATAATAATAAATTTATTACCTCTCCCACACATCTTTTGTCGCTTAATGTGTAATTAAATTACGTAATGAGTTACAAATAGGTGACAAAAATATGATCTGCGTAGCAGGTTTATATCCTCCTAATAATTCGTACAAAAAAATCAATTCGAGCTAATGCTCTATTTTATTTAACTTTCTGTTTTGTTTGTATTTATGTGTTTTTTGTTGCGAGGTTGAAATGAATCTCTAGTTGATTTTTACGCCAAACTACGCCAACTTGATTAAACAGTGACCACATTGTCTAGAAAAGTTGCAGTGTGGCGGAATAATCATTTTTGTTGTGATTGGATTACAACTGAGGCCAGGGAGGCAACATGACTGAAGCGTGTTCAACGTTACGTGAATCGCTGGTGCTGACAGAAGCGTTATCACCGGAACAAGCTGAAATACTAACCGATGATGCGTTATGTTTTGTGGCGAGTCTCGCTGATAAGTTCGCATCACGCGTGCCTGAGCTGCTCGCGGCGCGAGAAGTCCGTCAGCAGCGCATTGACGCAGGCACCTTGCCAGACTTTTTACCCGAAACCGAATCAATTCGCCAAGGGGACTGGACCATTCGTGGGATCCCCAGCGATCTGCAAGATCGCCGGTTAGAAATCACCGGACCTGTCGATCGCAAAATGGTGATTAACGCACTGAATGCGAATGTGAAGGTCTTCATGGCAGACTTTGAAGACTCATTTGCACCGGCGTGGCCGCAAGTGGTTGAGGGGCAGCGGAATTTGCGTGATGCGGTCAACGGCACCATCAGTTATACCCACCCTGACACTGGTAAGCGTTATCAGCTCAATGATAATCCGGCTCGGCTGATCTGCCGCGTGCGTGGCCTTCACCTCACGGAAAAGCATGTAGAGTGGCAGGGCAAACCTATTCCAGGCGCTTTATTCGACTTCGCTTTGTATTTTTTCCACAACTATCGTCGCTTATTGGAGACCGGCTCGGGTCCTTACTTTTATGTGCCGAAGTTACAAGCCTATCAAGAAGCCGCATGGTGGAGTGACGTCTTCTCATTTGCTGAAGATGAATTTGGTCTAAGCCGTGGCACCATTAAAGCCACCGTATTGATTGAGACTCTACCTGCCGTGTTTGAGATGGATGAAATTCTTTACCATCTTCGCGACCACATTGTGGCTCTAAACTGCGGCCGCTGGGATTATATCTTTAGCTACATCAAAACCTTGCGTAATCATCCGGATCGCGTCTTGCCGGATCGCCAAGTCGTGACCATGGATAAACCTTTCCTCAATGCTTACTCCCGTTTGTTGGTAAAAACTTGCCACAAGCGCGGTGCGTTAGCGATGGGCGGTATGGCCGCGTTTATTCCCAGTAAAGATCCGGCTGAAAACCAGCAGGTGCTGGATAAGATTGAAAAAGATAAAACCCTCGAAGCCAATAACGGCCACGACGGTACATGGATTGCGCACCCGGGGCTGGCAGATACCGCTAAAGCGGTGTTCGACCGCGCACTGGGTGACAAGCCTAACCAGTTACATATCTCCCGCGAGCAAGACGCGCCGATTACCGCCGCCGATCTCCTTGCTCCTTGTGACGGAGAGCGCACCGAAGCGGGAATGCGACACAACATTCGGGTCGCGGTGCAATACATCGAAGCATGGATCTCAGGTAATGGGTGTGTGCCGATTTACGGCTTAATGGAAGACGCCGCCACTGCCGAGATTTCACGTGCGTCGATTTGGCAATGGATCAAACATCAAAAGCCATTGAGCAATGGCCAAGTAGTTACCAAGGCATTGTTTGAGCAATACCTCAGTGAAGAGATGAAAGTACTGGAACACGAGTTAGGGGCCGATGTCTTTGCCCGCGGGCAATATCAGCAAGCAGCCGCCTTGATGGCACAGCTGACGACCAGTGATGAGTTGGTCAACTTCTTAACCCTACCTGGGTATCAGTATTTGCCATAGTGGCACGGAAGCAACACAACAAAATGGATTGACAGGACTGGGCTTGCGCCCGAGAAATAAGAGGAATGGAACATGACTTTAACTCGCCAACAACAAATCGCTCAACTGGAAAAAGAGTGGGCAGAAAATCCACGTTGGAAAAACGTAAAACGGACTTACAGCGCGGAAGAGGTGGTGAACCTACGCGGCTCTTTTGTCCCAGAAAACACCATTGCCAAGCGCGGTGCCGCTAAGCTTTGGGATCTTGTCAATGGTGAGGCCAAAAAGGGCTATGTGAATTGCCTTGGTGCACTCACTGGTGGGCAAGCTGTCCAGCAGGCCAAAGCGGGAATTGAAGCCATTTACCTCTCCGGCTGGCAAGTGGCGGCGGATAACAACACTGCCTCAAGCATGTATCCAGACCAATCACTGTATCCCGTCGACTCGGTACCTGCGGTGGTAAAGCGCATTAATAATGCTTTTCGCCGTGCCGACCAGATCCAATGGTCGAAAGGGGGCAGCCCGGAAGATGGCATTGATTACTTTTTGCCGATTGTTGCCGATGCAGAAGCAGGCTTTGGCGGCGTACTCAACGCGTATGAGTTGATGCGCAGCATGATTGATGCAGGTGCCGCTGGGGTGCACTTCGAAGATCAGCTCGCGTCGGTGAAAAAATGTGGCCACATGGGGGGCAAGGTATTGGTGCCGACCCAAGAAGCGGTGCAAAAACTGGTGGCAGCGCGTTTAGCAGCGGACGTTGCAGGGACAGATACCTTAGTCATTGCGCGCACCGACGCCAATGCGGCAGACTTGCTGACGTCGGATTGCGACCCCTACGATAAGGACTTTATTGTCGGCGAGCGTACGGCCGAAGGCTTTTACCGTGTGCGTGCGGGGATTGAGCAAGCCATTTCTCGCGGCTTGGCCTACGCGCCGTATGCCGATTTAGTTTGGTGTGAAACGGCCAAACCTGATTTAGAAGAAGCGCGTCAATTTGCCGAAGCCATTCACGCCAAATACCCCGATCAATTGCTGGCTTATAACTGCTCTCCGTCATTTAACTGGGAGAAAAACTTGGATGCAGACACGATTGCCCGTTTCCAACAAGCGCTTTCTGACATGGGCTATAAGTATCAGTTCATCACCTTAGCGGGTATTCATAATATGTGGTACAACATGTTTGATTTAGCCCACGCTTATGCGCAAGGTGAGGGGATGCGTCACTATGTCGAAAAAGTGCAGCGCCCAGAGTTTGAAGCGGCTGAACGGGGCTACACCTTTGTGGCGCACCAGCAAGAAGTGGGCACGGGTTACTTTGACCAAATGACCAACACCATTCAGGGTGGTCAATCGTCGGTGACAGCGTTGACTGGCTCAACCGAAGAAGATCAGTTCTAACCCATGCGGATGGGACGAAACGGGGAGTGGCGACACTCCCCTTTTTTATTCGTCGGCCTCCATGGGCTCAGTTTCTTCTTGGATTTCCAACAAAGTTGAGGCTATGGCGACAAAATCGCTGTCGGTAATAATGCCAACCAACTTCTGATTTTTAATCACAGGCAAACAACCGATTTTGCGCTCTAGCATGGTCAAGGCGGCTGCGCGTAGAGAGGCTTCTGGATCCACCGTCACTAGTTGACGATGAGCAAAATGCGACAGGGGCGTATTCATTTCGTTGTCCCCGTTAGTCGCTTTACCTAACGAAGAGGCTTGAGCGGATAGCACGTCGCGTTGCGTCACGAGTCCTACCAGTCGCTGCGCATCATCAACCACAGGTAAATGACGAAAGCGTTCGGCACTCATCAGCGTATGAGCGTCGGCCAAGGTGTGTTCCGGGGAGAGCGTATGTGGATGCCGGGTCATCATGTCATCAACGATAAACATGGCACCTCCTTACAGTAAGACAGGGAAGGGAAGCTATACTTACACTCTAGTCTACCTAGCACTAATTCGACGTGATACGTATCAAGGATAGTTGTTATAAAAGGCAGGCGAAGTGCAATAAGATGTGACAGTTTAAGCGGCGACTAATCCTCCACCTTGCTTGATATTCACCGTGGTGAACCTATACTAGCGGCCTGCTTTTTATCTAGGCAAATGTCATGCAATTATCCGATTTTCACTTTGAACTTCCCGATGAGTTAATTGCACGCTATCCGCAGCCGGATCGCAGTGCAAGTCGCTTATTGTCACTCGATGGCACAAGCGGTGAGGTGGTACATCGTCAGTTTAAAGATATCCTCGAGCTGGTTGAGCCTGGGGATTTGATGGTGTTCAACAACACACGAGTGATCCCTGCGCGTGTGTATGGCCGCAAAGCGTCGGGCGGTAAAATAGAGGTGCTGGTGGAGCGCGTGCTCGACGAACGTCGTTTCCTCGCCCACGTGCGCGCGTCTAAAGCCCCCAAACCCGGTGCCGAATTATTCCTTGGCGATGACGGACAGATCCCTGCAGAGATGGTGGCACGCCACGATGCTTTGTTCGAAATCCAGCTAAACGGCGATAAAGGCGTGGTAGATACGCTTAACGACATCGGCCATATGCCGTTGCCGCCATACATCGACCGCCCTGATGAAGAGAGCGATAAAGAACGCTATCAAACTGTGTATAACCAAAAGCCCGGGGCAGTTGCTGCGCCAACGGCGGGGTTACACTTTGACGATGCCATTATGGCTGCGCTTAAAGAAAAAGGCGTCAATATGGCGTTTGTTACCTTGCACGTCGGCGCCGGAACATTCCAACCCGTGCGCGTTGATAATATCGAAGAGCACGTAATGCATGCAGAGTATGCGGAAGTGCCACAAGAGGTTGTTGATGCGGTGAACCACACCCGTGCGCAAGGTAAACGCGTGATTGCGGTGGGAACCACCTCGGTGCGTTCACTGGAAAGTGCGGCACAAGCGGCGAAGCAAAACGGTGAGCCGTTGGCGCCATTTTTCAACGATACTCAGATTTTTATCTATCCTGGTTATCAATGGCAGCTGGTGGACGTGTTAGTGACCAATTTTCACTTGCCGGAATCAACCTTGATCATGCTGGTGAGCTCTTTTGCCGGTTACGAACATACCATGGCCGCCTATCGTGCGGCAGTTGAAGAGCGCTATCGCTTTTTCAGCTACGGCGATGCCATGTTTATTACCCGTCAGCAAGACGCTGACTCATCGACAACGACACGAGATTAACTGCTCGTGCGATGCTTGCGGCATGATAAACCTTGCACGCATAAGACACACGCCAGACTGTTTCTCTGGCACTGAGGAGGATTCGTGGAATACGAACTGAAGAAAACCGACGGACGCGCCCGCCGTGGCCGTTTGATCTTTGAGCGCGGGACTGTAGAAACCCCAGCATTTATGCCGGTAGGAACGTACGGGACCGTAAAAGGAATGACCCCAGAAGAAGTTAAAGGAACCGGTGCCGAAATCTTGCTTGGCAACACCTTCCACCTTTGGCTACGTCCGGGTCAAGAGGTAATGCGACTGCACGGGGATTTGCATGACTTTATGCAGTGGCAAGGACCCATCTTGACCGACTCTGGCGGCTTCCAAGTCTTCAGCTTGGGCGATATCCGTAAAATCACCGAAGAAGGGGTTCATTTCCGTAACCCTGTGAATGGTGATCGCATCTTTATGGATGCGGAAAAATCGATGGAGATCCAATATGACCTTGGTTCAGACATCGTAATGATTTTTGATGAGTGTACCCCTTACCCTGCGACGCACGCCGAAGCGAAAAAGTCGATGGAGATGTCATTACGCTGGGCAAAGCGCAGCCGCAATCACTTTGACAAATTAGGTAACAAAAATGCGCTGTTCGGTATCGTGCAAGGTGGTGTATATGAAGATCTGCGCGATGTATCGGTCAAAGGGCTCACTGAGATTGGCTTTGATGGTTATGCTGTCGGTGGTTTGGCCGTGGGTGAGCCAAAAGAAGACATGCACCGCATCTTGGAGCATACCTGTCCGCAACTACCAGAAGATAAGCCCCGCTATCTGATGGGCGTGGGTAAGCCTGAAGATTTGGTGGAAGGCGTTCGTCGTGGCGTAGACATGTTTGATTGTGTGATGCCAACCCGAAATGCCCGCAACGGCCACCTCTTTATTACCGGCGGTGTGATCAAGATCCGTAATGCGAAACATAAAAGTGATACCTCGCCACTGGATCCAGAGTGTGACTGTTACACTTGCCGCCATTACAGCCGTGCTTACTTGCACCATTTAGACCGCTGTAACGAAATTCTTGGCGCGCGCCTCAATACCATCCATAACTTACGTTACTATCAACGAGTGATGGAAGGTTTGCGTCACGCGATTGACGAAGGTAGATTAGATGCCTTTGTAGAGGATTTCTACGCGCGTCGTGGCAAGGAAGTGCCGCCGCTCGACTGATTTCGAATTCAACAACTAGAACGAGGACGTGATTGAATGTTTATCTCACAAGCTCACGCAGCCGCTGAAGCCGGACCACAAGGTGGTGGTATGCAGCTATTTATCATGCTTGGCCTTTTTGCGGTGATTTTCTACTTTATGATTTACCGCCCGCAAGCCAAACGTGTTAAAGAGCACAAGAACTTGATGGCTTCTATGAGCAAAGGGGACGAAGTACTGACCGGTGGTGGTTTGGTGGGTAAAATCACCCAAATCGCTGAAGACAATGATTTTATTGTCATCGCCCTGAACGACGACAACGAAGTGACGATTAAAAAAGACTTCGTGACCGCTGTTCTACCTAAGGGTACCATCCAGTCTCTTTAATTCTCGCAACCATAAAGGATGCATGCTGTGCTAAACCGTTATCCTTTGTGGAAGTACATCATGTTGCTGGTAATCTTGGTTACCGGCATCGTGTATGCGCTTCCCAATTTATACGGTGAAGATCCAGCAGTACAAATTTCCGGGGCGCGTGGCGCCTCGGTAGATATGACTGCGCTGGACTCCATCAAACAAACCCTCGAATCCAACGATCTCTCCTATCAATCTATCGCGCTCGAAGACGGCACCGTGTTGGCCCGCTTTAAAGACACTGAGACCCAAATCAGTGCTCGCGATCTTCTGATGTCCCGTTTTGATAGCAACGACTATGTGGTGGCTTTAAACCTGGCTCCGGCGACGCCGACTTGGCTAGACGCGCTGGGTGCCACGCCTATGAAGCTTGGTCTTGACTTGCGTGGCGGTGTGCACTTTCTCATGGAAGTGGACATGGACGCGGCACTCGAAAAGCTGATGACGCAGCAGGAAGACAGCTTCCGTACTGATCTGCGCGAAGCGCGTATTCGCTACCGCGGCATTCGAATTGAAGATAATACCCGCGTTGTGGTGCTTCTGCGTAATGCGCAAGACACAGACAAAGCACTTGAGCTGCTGTCGAACAACTATCTGGATATGAACTTCTCGGTAGATGGCGATCAAGGCAAACTGACCGCCGTCTACAAAGAAGAGCGCCTGAAAGAAATTCGTAACTACGCGGTGGCACAAAACATCACCATTTTGCGTAACCGTGTGAATGAATTAGGTGTGGCCGAGCCATTGGTGCAACGTCAAGGCGCGAGCCGCATTGTGGTTGAGCTTCCGGGTGTACAAGATACGGCGCGTGCGAAAGAAATTCTTGGCGCGACGGCGACCTTGGAATTTCGCGAAGTGGATCAAGACGCCGACTTGTCTGCTGCCATGGCTGGCCGAGTGCCGCCGGGTAGCGAGCTGATGATGACCCGTGATGGTCGTCCAACCGTGTTGAAAAAGCGCGTGATCCTGACCGGGTCTCATATTACCGATGCGAGCTCGTCACGTGACGAATACAGCCGTCCTCAAGTCAATATCTCGCTAGATAGCGAAGGTGGCGACAAGATGTCGGACTTCAGTAAACGCCATATTGGTGAACTGATGGCAACGGTTTTCGCTGAGTACAAAGACAGCGGAGAGCGCGACGAAAACGGCAAAGTGATCTTGGAAAAGCACGAAGAAGTGATCAACCAAGCGACGATTCAATCGGCGTTGGGGCGTAACTTCCGGATTACTGGCATCGACTCGCCTGCAGAAGCACACAACCTCGCGTTGCTGTTACGTGCAGGTGCCTTGATTGCTCCCATCTCTATTGTTGAAGAGCGCACCATTGGTCCATCTATGGGGCAGCAAAACATCAATATGGGTGTGCAAGCCTGTATCTGGGGATTGGTTGCGGTGATGATCTTCACCTTGATTTACTACCGTCGCTTTGGCCTTTTTGCTAACTGTGCGCTGTTTGCGAATATCGTGCTGATCATCGGTATCATGTCTTTGATTCCTGGGGCGACCATGACGCTACCCGGCATTGCCGGTATTGTCCTCACCGTGGGGATGGCCGTGGATGCGAACGTACTTATCTTTGAGCGTATCCGCGAGGAGCTGATTGAAGGGCGTAATCCACAACATGCGATTGATCGGGGTTACTCCAATGCCTTCAGTACCATTGCTGATGCCAATATCACCACATTGATCACTGCCATCATCTTGTTTGCAGTGGGTACAGGGGCAATCAAAGGCTTTGCTGTGACGCTGTCGATCGGTATTTTGACCTCAATGTTTACGGCCATTATCGGTACACGTGCGCTGGTTAACCTGGTGTACGGCGGTAAACGCGTCAAGAAACTGTCGATTTAAGGGAGCCAAGCATGTTTCAAATTTTTAAACCAGACATGTCGATCAACTTTATGCGTTGGTCCAAGTTGGCCTTCGTTTTTTCGCTTGTCATGATTGCCGCGTCTGTGGTCACCCTGTCAACCAAATGGTTGAATTGGGGGCTGGACTTTACTGGCGGAACCCTGATTGAAGTCGGCTTCGAGCAGCCGGCAGATTTGCCTGCAATTCGTGAAGCCTTATCTGCTGATGGGTTTGACGATGCGGTGGTGCAAAACTTCGGCAGCGCTACGGATGTGATGGTCCGTTTGCGTCCGCGCGATGATATGCAGGGCGAAAATCTGGGTAACGAAGTGCTCCGTGCGATCAAAGAAGGCACGGGTGAAGCAGTCGAAATGCGCCGGATTGAGTTTGTGGGTCCAAACGTCGGGGACGAACTGACCGAAGCGGGTGGTCTGGCGATCATCATTGCCTTGGTTTGTATTTTGATCTACGTCTCATTCCGCTTTGAGTGGCGTCTGGCTGCCGGTGCAGTTATGGCGTTGGCGCATGATGTGATCATCACCTTAGGGATCTTCTCACTGTTCCAAGTTGAAGTAGACTTGACCATTGTTGCCGCGTTGCTAACGGTGGTGGGTTACTCGTTGAACGATACCATCGTGGTATTTGACCGGATTCGTGAAAACTTCCGTAAGCTGCGTAAAGGCGAGTCGGATGAGATTATCAACGCCTCTATCTCACAAACCTTAAGCCGGACCACGATTACATCCGGGACCACCTTGTTTGTGGTTATCGCTCTATTCACCTTGGGCGGTTCAATGATCCACGGGTTTGCCATGGCATTGCTGATTGGTATCACGGTAGGTACGTATTCTTCGATTTACGTTGCGTCAGCGTTGGCGCTGAAATTGGGGATTACTCGCGAGCACTTGCTGGTACCCGAGGTGGAAAAAGAAGGTCAAGAGTTCGACTCTATGCCTTAATGCTGTCGGCTACCGACTCGGTGGCCGCTGCTTTACCACTCCATTTGGTAATAAAAAAAGCGGCGCTCGATGAGCACCGCTTTTTTCTTGTTTCGTCTGTCGTGTCGATTATTTCTTCATCGACTCAGGCGCATTCTCACGCACTTTTGCCAGCATACCTTTCACGATACGTGGGTTACCACTGACAATGTTGCCTGAGTGCATGTAATCGGTGCCGCCACTAAAGTCGGTACAAATCGCACCCGCTTCACGAGCAATCAGCTCACCGGCCGCAAGGTCCCACGGCTTAAGGCCAAGCTCAAAGAAACCGTCCACACGGCCAGCGGCCACGTAGCACAGATCCAAGGCTGCTGAACCGGTACGACGGAAGTCTGCACAATCAACAAACAAAGCACTGATCACGGCCATAAAGCCTTCAGCATGTTGCTTCGCTTTGAAGGGGAACCCCGTCGCGAGGATGGTGCCGTTCAGATCTTTTGCGCTGCCGGTACGGATACGTTTGTTATTAAGTTGCGCGCCAGCACCGCGTTGTGCGGTGAATAGCTCGTTACGCATTGGGTCATACACGCAGCCGATTTCGGTGCGGCCTTTAATGCGCACAGCAATAGAAACGCTGAAGTGAGGTAAGCCATTAACGAAGTTAGTGGTGCCATCCAGTGGGTCGATGATCCATTGATAGTCGCTATCTTTACCTTCCGCAACGCCAGATTCTTCACCAACGATGGTGTGGTCAGGGTAGGACTTTTTGATGATGTCGATGATGATTTGCTCAGCACCTTTGTCCACATTGGTGACAAAGTCATTGGTGCCTTTTTGCGCGGTTTCGATGTTGTCTCTGTGTTCTGCAGATTTAGCGATAAAGTCGCCAGCCTTCCGTGCAGCACGGACGGCGATGTTTAGCATCGGATGCATACGATTTTCCCAACGGATGTTAAAGAACGAAAGCGGGCGCGAGTATAACAGAGCTGGATGAAAAGGAAAGTGGTTATTTTTTCATCGCCACGAGTCAGACAATTAGCGCGGTAACATGTTTTTCGTTAATAGTCGCTCTTGTCCTAGCTGAGAAGTATTATCGATTGCACTGTGATAAACTGCGCAGATCTTTCAGACCTCTGCTTGCGGGTAGTCAAAGCCAATAATTACCCCAGTAGTGCAAGAGACGACGATAACACCATGCTAGATCAAATTCGCGTAGTGCTAGTGGGCACTTCCCACTCCGGCAATATCGGCTCGGCGGCACGAGCCATGAAAGTAATGGGCTTAAGCCGTATGACCCTAGTGGCACCTCAATGTGACGTTGATGGGCAAGCCATTGCACTGGCTGCCGGTGCCAGTGATATCGCCAATAACGCGCGAGTGGTGGACACGCTTGAAGAAGCCGTGGCCGATTGTGGCTTGGTGATTGGGACCAGTGCACGTAGCCGAACGCTAGAATGGCCGATGCTAGATGCCCGCGAGTGTGGGAAAAAGGCCTTGTCTGAAGCACCGTCTCATCCGGTTGCGATTGTGTTCGGCCGTGAGCGCACAGGACTCACAAATGAGGAGTTGCAAACTTGTCATTATCATGTCGCTATTCCTGCCAACCCAGATTACAGCTCGTTGAATTTGGCCATGGCGGTGCAAACACTCTGCTATGAGCTACGTATGGCATGGTTAGAAAGCCAGGCGTATCAAGGCGAGAGTCAGGTTCAAGACTATCCGCTTAATGAAGAGCTGAGCCGTTTTTACCAACACCTTGAAAAGGTGTTAACCCAAACTGGTTTTATTCGTAAACAGCATCCTGGCATGGTGATGACCAAATTGCGTCGTCTGTTTAATCGCGCAAGGCTGGAGAGCCAAGAGCTTAATATTCTGCGAGGCGTCTTGTCGTCGGTTGAAAAAGGGACCCAGCCAGCAGAGGCATCACCATCCAATAAAGAGAATTCATAACGGCATTGATCGATCTCATTGGCACGACGTAATAGGGCAAATAAAACCTGACTAAATTACTCAGGTAAATACTTGACCAAAACACTCAAGTATGTAACCATTTGACCATCTATTCACCACAGGTAGCGTGTTATGAGACTGACTTCGAAAGGCCGTTATGCGGTAACCGCGATGCTCGATGTCGCCCTTCATTCTGAGCAGGGCCCGGTGCCACTGGCAGACATTTCTGAGCGTCAAGGCATTTCATTGTCTTACCTTGAGCAACTTTTTTCTCGCCTGCGTAAGGCGGGGCTAGTGAGCAGTGTTCGTGGCCCAGGCGGTGGTTATCGTCTTGGTGTAGAAGCCACTGATATCGCGGTAGGTGCCGTGATCGCGGCGGTTGACGAATCCGTAGACGCCACTAAGTGCCAAGGTAAAGCTGACTGTCAAGGCGGTACTCGCTGTTTGACGCATACCTTGTGGCGCGATTTAAGTGCCCGTATAAGCGGTTTTCTAAATGACATCACGCTCGGTGAGCTGATGCAAGATAACGAAGTGAAGCAAGTAGCAGATCGTCAGGACGCTAAACTGGATGCCACCTTGGCGCCCAGACATTCTTTTAGCTCACAAGTAAAGCAAGACAGTGTCACCATTGGTGTCAATGTTCGCTCCTGATGACCATGTCGGTGTAATTGGAGAAAAACATGAAATTGCCCATTTATTTTGATTACTCAGCCACGTGTCCGGTTGATCCGCGTGTGGCTGAAAAAATGAGTCAGTACCTGACTATGGACGGGTTCTTTGGTAACCCGGCCTCTCGCTCGCACCGTTTTGGCTGGCAGGCAGAAGAAGCGGTAGATACCGCTCGTGAGCACATCGCGAACTACTGTAACGCTGATCCTCGTGAAATCGTCTTTACCTCTGGTGCGACCGAGTCTGACAACTTGGCAATTAAAGGCATCGCTCACTTCTACGCGAAGAAAGGCAAGCACGTCATTACTTGTAAAACCGAGCATAAAGCGGTGTTGGACCCATGCCGTCAACTCGAGCGTGAGGGCTTTGAAGTTACCTACCTTGAGCCAGAAGAAAATGGCTTGGTAGACATGAAAAAGCTCGAAGCTGCGATGCGTGACGACACCATCTTGGTGTCCATTATGCACGTGAACAACGAGATCGGTGTGATTCAAGATATCGCGGCCATTGGCGAACTGTGTCGTGAGCGCAAGATCATGTTCCATGTCGATGCGGCGCAATCTGTCGGTAAACTGCCTATCGATGTGCAAGAAATGAAAGTGGACCTGATTTCATTCAGCGCCCACAAAGCTTACGGACCTAAAGGTATCGGGGCACTGTATGTACGCCGTAAACCACGCGTACGTATCGAAGCGCAAATGCACGGTGGTGGCCACGAACGCGGTATGCGTTCAGGTACACTCCCTACCCACCAAATCGTGGGCATGGGTGAAGCTTTCCGTATTGCCAAAGAAGAGCGTGAAAAAGATTACCAACATGCACTGGCATTGCGTAACCGCTTCTACGAAGGCGTCAAAGATCTGGAAGAAGTCTACGTCAACGGTGATATGGAACAGCGTGTTCCACACAACCTAAACGTGAGCTTTGCGTTTGTTGAAGGCGAATCTTTGCTGATGGCATTGAAAGACCTTGCCGTTTCTTCAGGCTCAGCCTGTACGTCAGCAAGCCTTGAGCCTTCTTACGTATTGCGTGCACTGGGACGTGACGATGAGCTTGCACACAGCTCACTGCGTTTCTCATTTGGCCGCTTCACCACAGAGGAAGAAGTGGACTACGCGGTTGAAAAAGTCCGCGAAGCGGTGAACAAACTGCGTGAAATGTCTCCATTGTGGGATATGTACAAAGACGGTATCGACCTAAGTACCGTTGAATGGGCGCACCACTAATTCAAAAAACGCGCCAGCTGGCAACAGTGAGCAATCATATTTGAGGAAACGATTATGGCTTACAGCGATAAAGTAATTGACCACTACGAAAACCCACGTAACGTCGGTGCGTTTGAAAAAGATGATCCGTCTGTCGGTAGCGGCATGGTAGGTGCGCCGGCTTGTGGTGACGTTATGAAGCTACAAATCAAGGTGAACGACCAAGGCATCATCGAAGACGCCAAATTTAAAACCTACGGTTGTGGGTCAGCGATTGCATCAAGCTCGCTAGTGACTGAGTGGGTAAAAGGCCGCTCAATTGATGATGCCGCCGCGATCAAAAACTCAGAGATCGCCGAAGAGCTAGAACTTCCGCCGGTAAAAGTGCACTGCTCTATCTTGGCAGAAGACGCTATCAAAGCGGCAGTGAGTGACTACAAGAAAAAACACCAGCAGTAAAACCAAGGGGTTGTTGTAACTATGGCGATTACCATGACACAAGCGGCATCTGATCGCGTCAGAGCTTTTTTGGATAACCGAGGCAAAGGCATCGGCCTGCGACTGGGTGTCAGAACGTCAGGTTGCTCGGGCATGG
Source organism: Salinivibrio sp. PR932 (assembly GCF_001996125.1). Lineage (NCBI taxonomy): Bacteria > Pseudomonadati > Pseudomonadota > Gammaproteobacteria > Vibrionales > Vibrionaceae > Salinivibrio > Salinivibrio sp. PR932. Next base: position 39,049 of record NZ_MUFM01000013.1, read on the forward strand.
CTTATGTCCTTGAGTTTGCTGATGAGCTGCAAGAAGGCGATCAGGTGTTCGAACGTGACGGTGTAAAGGTGATTGTCGACAGCAAAAGCCTGCTTTATCTCGAAGGGACAGAGCTGGACTTTGTGAAAGAAGGCCTTAATGAGGGCTTCCAGTTCAACAACCCTAACGTGAGCAGCGAGTGTGGTTGTGGCGAAAGCTTTAACGTGTAATTCGTGAGAGCACATGAATCATTTTGAACTCTTCGAGCTACCGTACCAGTTTGAGCTGGACGGTAGCTCGCTTTCTTCCACATTCCGGGAACTGCAACGTCAGTACCACCCCGACAATGTGGCTAGCCAAGACGATAAGACCCGTCTTCAGGCGGTACAGAAAGCATCCCAAATAAACGATGCGTTCCAGACCTTAAAAGATCCGGTGAGTCGCGCAGAATACATGCTGCTCCTGCAGGGTATTGACTTGAAAGACGAGCAACAGACCATGCAGGATCCGGAGTTTTTAATGCAGCAAATGATGCTGCGCGAAGAACTTGAGTCAATCACCGACAGTCATGACGACGCGGCATTGTTTGATTTTGGTGAGAAAGCCCAAGCGCTTTACGACAGCTTGATCGCGGACGTTAAAACTGCGCTAGCACAATCGCAGTGGCAAGATGCTGCGGTGATCGTTCGTAAGCTCAAGTTTGCGGTCAAACTTCGTCAAGAAGTGGAACGCGTTGAAGATCAGCTCATGGGCTGATGTTGCACTTATTCGCCTGTCAACGCAGTAAAGTTTAAGGATCCGACATGGCACTGTTACAGATTTCAGAACCCGGTCAAAGTGCTGCGCCGCACGAGCACAAACACGCGGTGGGCATTGATTTAGGGACCACCAACACCTTGGTAGCGTCGGTGAGAAGTGGCAAGGCGACCACCTTGAACGACCATCAAGACCGACCTTTAATCCCCTCCGTCGTCCACTACGGTGAAGAGACTGTTTCTGTCGGTTACGATGCACTAGACAAAGTGCAGACAGACAGCGCGAACACCTTGGTGTCCGTGAAGCGTATGATGGGGCGCTCATTGGAAGATGTCCAAGCTCGCTACCCTAATTTGCCTTATCAGTTTTCTAAAACCGAAAACGGCCTTCCACAAGTCGAGACGCGTCGAGGGGCGATTAACCCAGTTCAAGGTTCGGCTGATATTTTACGTGCTGTTCGTGAGCGTGCTGAGGACAGCCTGGGCGACGCCTTAGAAGGCGTGGTCATTACGGTGCCCGCTTACTTTGACGATGCGCAGCGCGCAGGGACCAAAGATGCGGCCAAACTTGCAGGCCTTAATGTCTTGCGCCTGCTTAATGAGCCAACTGCAGCGGCGATTGCCTACGGCCTCGACTCTGGTCAAGAAGGCGTGATTGCCGTGTACGACCTTGGCGGCGGTACCTTTGATATTTCTATTTTGCGCCTTTCGAAAGGGGTGTTTGAGGTCATGGCCACGGGCGGTGACTCGGCACTGGGTGGCGACGATTTTGACCACTTGGTTGAACAGTGGATCTGCGAGCAAGCCGGATTTGAAACCCTGAGTGGTGATGAGCGTCGTACGGTGCTTCACGCGGCGACACAAGCCAAAATTGCGCTATCGTCGGCGGACACCACTGCCATTGATGTGCTTGGTTGGCAGGGCGTGCTGACGCGAGAAACCTTCGATCAGCTGGTGGCGCCACTGATCAAGAAAACCTTGATGTCGTGCCGTCGTGCACTGAAAGATGCCAGTGTCAGTGCTGATGAAGTGCTGGAAGTGGTTATGGTGGGCGGTTCAACCCGTGTGCCTGCGGTTCGTGAGCAGGTTGGCCAATTCTTCGGTCGTGAGCCCCTCACCAGCATTGACCCAGATAAAGTGGTTGCCATGGGCGCGGCCACTCAAGCGGATATTTTAGTCGGCAACAAGCCAGACTCTGACATGTTGTTGTTGGATGTGATCCCCTTGTCACTCGGTATTGAGACCATGGGTGGCTTGGTGGAAAAAATCATTCCACGTAATACCACGATTCCTGTCGCCAAAGCGCAAGAGTTTACGACCTTCAAAGACGGCCAAACCGGCATGAAAGTGCATGTAGTACAAGGCGAGCGTGAGATGGTCGACGACTGTCGCTCACTGGCCCAGTTTAGCCTGAAAGGCATTCCACCTATGACGGCTGGCGCGGCACATGTGCGCGTCACCTATCAAGTGGATGCTGACGGTTTGCTGTCTGTCACCGCGATGGAAAAATCGACCGAGGTTGAAGCGTCCATCCAAGTGAAGCCGTCTTACGGCCTCAGCGATGACGAGATCGCTACGATGATCAAATCATCGTTTACCCATGCGGCGGAAGACAAAGACGCGCGCTACTTAGCAGAGCAGCGTGTTGAAGCTGACCGCGTGATTGAAGGGCTGCTTGTTGCGATGCAACAAGATGGCGATACCTTGCTTGATGCCGATGAGCAACAAGCACTGGTGAATGAAATAGAAAAACTGATCGCTCTGCGCAACGGTGATGATGGCGCTGCGATAGAAGCCGGAATCAAAGCGCTGGATAAAGCAAGCCAGACTTTTGCGGCACGTCGCATGGACCAATCGATTCGTCATGCGTTGGCCGGCCAATCCATTGATGAGGTGTAATCATGCCTAAGATTATTGTTCTGCCACACCAAGATTTGTGTCCAGAAGGCGCAGAATTAGAGGCCAAAGAAGGTGAAACGGTTCTCGACGTGGCACTAAAAAACGGTATTGGGATTGAACATGCCTGTGAAAAGTCCTGTGCCTGTACCACATGTCACATCATTGTTCGTGAAGGCTTCGACTCACTCGACGAAAGTGACGAGCTAGAAGACGATATGCTGGATAAAGCGTGGGGGCTGGAGCCTGAATCGCGTCTCGGCTGTCAGGCAAAAATCACGGATGAAGATCTCGTGGTCGAGATCCCACGTTATACCCTCAACCATGCGGCAGAAAACCATTAATCCAAGCCGCTAAGGACGGAGAAGCAAGATGAGCTTGAAATGGACAGATTCACGCGATATCGCGATTGAACTGAGTGATATTTACCCAGATGTAGATCCTAAAGCGGTACGCTTTACGGATTTACACCGTTGGATCACTGAGTTAGAGGATTTTGATGACGATCCGGAGCGCTCCAATGAGCGTATCCTAGAAGCGATCATCATGTGTTGGATGGATGAGCTAGACTGAGGGTTAACTCTCGTGAGTGGCTGATAATACTTGTATTTTAGCCACTGCCTCGGCACAGTATCTGTGGCCAAATATCTAACACATTATTAAAAGCGGGCCAATCGGCTCGCTTTTTTACATTCAACTGGCTGTCATCGACCTCGATTAAGATAGCCGGATGACGCTGCGCAGCAAAAAGCAGCGCGATAGTACAAGGAGTGCAACTATGTCTGAAACATTAATGGTTACTTTGTCGTATGAACCGGCAGCCGCGCATTGGGGCGAGAACGCCTTGGTCTCATTTGAGGCGGATAAAGCGGTTGTACACGCGCCAAAAGGCGAGACGCAACGTGATAGAGTACAGCAAGCCGCTCGCAAGCTTGAAGGGCAAGGCGTACCCGCATTAACGCTTGGTGGTGACCAGTGGGACTTGGAACTGGCGTGGGCGTTCTATCAAGGTTTGCGCGGCCCGAAAAATGCCGTCGCATTTGAACAGGCGGTGCTCAGTGGCGCCGATGCCGATGAGTTCGCCCTGCGCCAGCAAGTGGGCGATTGGGTGCGCGACATTATCAACCAAACTGCCGAAGAAGTGGGCCCTCATCAACTAGCTGCCCGCGCGGGGGAGTTTGTCAAATCCATGGCCCCGGAGGCGGTCAGTTATAAAATTATTTCTGGCACCGATTTGCTTGAGCAAGGTTGGAACGGCATTTACACCGTTGGACGTGGTTCGGCGCGTAAACCGACCATGCTGCAGCTTGACTTCAACCCAACTGGTGATGAATCTGCCCCTGTCTATGCGTGTTTAGTGGGGAAAGGGATCACCTTCGACTCGGGCGGTTACAGCATTAAGCCGTCTGACTTTATGGCGTCGATGAAAGCCGATATGGGGGGGGCTGCCACCGCGACCGGCGCATTAGCAATGGCGATTGCTAAAGGGCTGAATAAGCGCGTCAAACTGATCCTATGCTGCGCAGAAAACATGATCTCAAGCAGCGCCTATAAGCTTGGGGATATCATTACCTACAAAAACGGTGTGACGGTCGAAGTGCTCAACACTGATGCGGAAGGCCGATTAGTCTTAGCCGATGGTCTGATGTACGCCAGTGAACACAAGCCTGAACTCTTGATTGATTGCGCGACCCTAACCGGTGCAGCGAAAGCCGCGTTGGGTAATGACTATCACGCTTTATTCAGTTTTGACGACTCGCTGGCGCATCGCACCCTTGAGGCGGCGCAGCAAGAAGGTGAAGGTATGTGGCCGCTGCCACTGGCAGAATTCCACCGGAAACTCTTGCCTTCATCGTTCGCGGACATTGCCAATGCGTCTTCTGGTGCATACATGCCAGGCGCGAGCACCGCGGCTGCGTTCTTGTCCTACTTCGTGGAGGATTATCAAAAAGGTTGGATGCACGTTGATTGCTCCGGCACCTACCGAAAAGCCGCGAATGACAAATGGGCGGTGGGCGCAACCGGTATGGGCGTGAAAACCCTTGCCCGTGTGTTGCTGGATGAGGCGAAATAATTGCTCATTGACTGAAAATAGGCGAAGCATGTCACTGATTTTTTTGTGCCAGTTAACGCTTCGCCTGATTAGCCATAGGGCGCACGGATAAAGTCTGCTAGGGTAGGCCCGTATCGTCCCTTGAGGCCCATTACAGAGAGTGAAAGGAAAAGCGAATGACCATTGAACGCACTTTTTCTATCGTCAAGCCTGATGCCGTAGAGCGTAACCTCATTGGTGCTATCTATCAGCGTATCGAAAGTGCTGGTTTGCGTATTGTCGCAGCGAAAATGCTGCATCTGACCAAGGAGCAAGCAGAAGGGTTTTATGCCGAACACCAAGGCAAACCGTTCTTTGCGTCACTGGTTGAGTTTATGACCTCGGGTCCCATTATGGTCCAAGTGCTAGAAGGTGAGGGCGCGATTAGCCGTTATCGCGAGCTAATGGGGAAAACCAACCCAGAAGAAGCGGCCTGTGGCACCTTGCGCGCCGATTTTGCAGAAAGCATGCAATACAACTCAGTGCATGGCTCGGATAGCCCCGCGTCTGCTGAGCGTGAAATTGCTTACTTCTTCACGGCTGATGAGATCCATCCTCGTTGCTAATCCCGCTTTTAGCGCACGGGTGTTTTAAAAAGAGGCGTTGGCCTCTTTTTTTACGTCTTAAGTGCAAATAACCCTGCTCGCTGAGAGTGGAAACTGTGATCTAAAGCCTGTACAATTTCGCGCCTTGAGCGCGCACGCCAGCCCCTTGTCGGCATGACAGGGCGGACAAGCAGCGTGACGCAATGGCGAATATACTTGTCTTTACCACACAGCTAGTTCTTACGAGGCAACCCCCAATGACAACAGAGAAAGTTAATCTGCTTGATTTTGACAGGCAGGCACTCCGTGCATATTTTGCTGACGAGCTCGGCGAAAAGGCATTCCGTGCCGACCAAGTCATGAAGTGGATCTATCACTTCGGTTGCGACGACTTCGATGAGATGAACAACATCAACAAGAAGTTGCGTGAGAAACTCAAGCGTGTGGCTGAGATCCGCGCACCAGAAGTGGCATCGGCCCAGTACTCAAAAGATGGCACCATTAAATGGGCCATGCGTGTGGCTGGCCAAAATGTTGAAACCGTCTATATCCCAGAAGATGACCGGGCTACCTTGTGTGTTTCTTCGCAGGTTGGTTGTGCACTGGATTGTAAATTCTGCTCGACCGGTGCCCAAGGCTTTAACCGCAACTTGCGCGTGTCTGAGATCATCGGTCAGGTATGGCGTGCGGCGAAAGAAATTGGGATTGAAAAAGAAACCGGTCGCCGTCCGATCACTAACGTGGTGATGATGGGCATGGGCGAGCCGTTACTGAACATGAAAAACCTGATCCCAGCGTTGAACCTGATGCTAGACGATAACGCCTATGGCCTATCGAAGCGTCGCGTGACGGTCTCAACCTCAGGGGTTGTATCTGGCCTTGAGCAAATGATCGGTAAAATCGACGTTGCGTTGGCGATTTCTCTGCATGCGCCGAACGATGAGCTTCGCAGCCAGATCATGCCAATCAATGACCGCTGGGACATTGAGGCATTCCTTGATGCCGTACGCCGCTATATTGCGACATCGAACGCGAACCGTGGTCGTGTCACGGTTGAGTATATTTTGCTCGATCATGTCAATGATTATATGGAGCATGCGCGTCAGCTCGCAGAGCTACTGAAAGATACGCCAGCGAAGATTAACCTTATTCCATTTAACCCGTATCCTGAGTCTCCGTACAAGAAACCGAGTAATTCTCGTATCGATAGGTTTATGAAAACCTTGATGGAATACGATTTTACCGTGACGGTACGCAAGACGCGTGGAGATGATATTGATGCCGCTTGTGGACAATTAGCTGGCGATATCATTGATCGAACCAAACGCGCCGAGAAGCGACTGGGTGCACAGGAGGTTATCCCTGTTCGTCCAGTCTGACCGTTAGGCTCAGAAAAAGGATAGGGACATGCACCGTACTGGCTGTGTACTCTTACTCATCATGACGTTGGCTGGATGTGCCACGCCAGTAGAAAAGCAAAAAAGTTCAGAATTTGATAGTATTCGGGCAGCAGATGCCCGAATATCACTGGGATTAGGCTACCTAAACAGTGATCGCTATCAACAAGCGCAGCAAAACTTACAACAAGCGCTACGATATGCGCCAGACTACTATCGTGCCTTGCTGTCGATGGCGTATTATCAACAACGTGTCGGAGAAAGTGAAAAAGCCGACCGTTTTTATCAACAAGCATTGCGCCAGGCGCCCGATAATGGCGATGTATATAACAATTATGGTGTATTTTTGTGTGAGCAGCGGCGTTTTGCTGCGGCGAAGCAAGCATTTTTGCAAGCCATTGCGCAACCGTATTATCATCGGGTGTCAGACAGTTATGAAAATGCCGCTTTTTGTCAGCTAACCGCTGGGGAAAGGCAAAGTGCAAAAGCCTTGTTTGAAAAAGCCGTCGATCATGACCCACTTCGAGTGCGGTCAGGATTGCAACTTGCCAAACTTGAAATCGAGGATGGGCAAGAGACGCGTGCTATCGCACGAATTCAACGTCTGCAAAGACAGATCGGCGAGCGCCCTGCGGGGTTGCTGCTTTTAGTGAAGGCACATCAACAACAAGGCAACGCGGAGCAAGCTGCCCATGATGCACAACGATTGGCGCAACAGTTTCCAGAATCCAAAGAATATCAATTGTACCTAGCGAATGAATACTGAACAGACGGAAGAACAAGCGCAAACGCATACTCAACCTGCGCCCGGGGAAGTATTAAAGCAAGCGCGTGAAAAAATGGGCTGGAGTGTTCGCGATGTTGCCGACAGGCTGAGATTGCGCGTGAGCGTGATTGAAGATCTCGAAAACAACAATCCAGATACCGAACAATTGGCCACGTTTACACGTGGCTATTTGCGATCCTACGCCAAACTGATGCAAATTGACGCCGATAGTCTGATTGGTACCAGCGATATGGAAGCCAATAGTGCTGAAACGGTGCAAAAAATGCAGAGCTTTTCACGCAAAACACGGCGTCAGAAAAGCGAGAGTCGCTTGATGATGCTCTCGGGTGTGATTGCGCTGATCTTAGTTGGGATCACGGGTGCTTGGTACTGGCAAAATCAACAAACCGTTGAACCCATAGTGCCACAGCAAGCAGCGGACGAGTTGGTGACCACGCCGAATGACACCGATACCATGCCGGTGGCTGAGCCACTTCCAGAAGCCGCACTGCAAGAAACACAAAGCGATGAGCCTGCACAAGCACCTATCTCGGACGCTGAATCAGAGCCATCGGTGCCGGCCTCTAGCGAAAGACAACAAGCGACACAAGCCGTGGCGCCAGAGTCAACGACCAGCGAACCGAGCATCAGCGAACAAATCGATGAAGCCCAGCGCGTTGCCAATGACAGTGTCGGCAATGATAACGAAGCGCCGGTCGCTGCGGACAACACATTGGTCATGCGCTTTAGCAGCGATTGCTGGATTGACGTCCGTGATGCCACCGGTGCGCGCTTGGCCACGGGCATTAAAACCAACGGCGATGCACTGACTTTAAACGGTGAGCCGCCTTATCAACTGGTATTGGGCGCCCCAAGTGCGGTGACCATTACTTTTAATGGCGATAATATTGATCTTGATGGCTATCCAACCGGCCAAGTGGCACGGTTGCGCCTTCCGCAGTAATCAGAGAACGTCGACATGCATACCGAATCCCCGATTAAACGCCGTCCGTCTAAACGTATTTACGTCGGTAATGTTCCCATTGGTGATGGTGCGCCGATAGCGGTGCAATCGATGACCAATACGCGCACCACAGATGTAGATGCCACGGTGGCGCAAATTAAAGCGCTAGAAAAAGTGGGCGCCGACATTGTACGTGTCTCGGTACCGACGATGGATGCGGCTGAAGCTTTTAAACTGATCAAGGCGCAGACCGCGATCCCGTTGGTCGCGGATATCCACTTTGACTACCGTATTGCCTTAAAAGTCGCAGAATACGGTGTGGATTGCTTGCGCATCAACCCAGGTAACATTGGCCGTGAAGAACGCATTCGTGCCGTGGTGGATGCTGCACGAGATAAGAATATCCCGATCCGTATTGGCGTGAATGGCGGATCACTGGAGCGTGATTTACAAGAAAAATATGGCGAACCGACCCCAGACGCGCTAGTTGAGTCAGCGATGCGCCATGTCGATATCCTGGATCGGCTCAACTTTGATCAATTTAAAGTCAGCGTGAAAGCCTCAGACGTATTCTTAGCTGTTGAGTCATATCGAAAATTGGCGCAGCAAATCGATCAACCGCTGCACCTTGGCATTACCGAAGCGGGTGGCGCCCGTGCGGGTGCGGTTAAATCTGCGGTGGGCCTAGGGATGCTATTAGCGGAAGGCATTGGTGATACCTTGCGCGTATCTCTTGCCGCCGATCCGGTAGAAGAAATCAAAGTCGGTTTTGATATTTTAAAATCACTGCGGATTCGTTCACGCGGGGTGAACTTTATTGCCTGCCCAAGCTGTTCGCGTCAAGAATTTGATGTGATAGGAACCGTGAATGCGCTCGAACAGCGCCTTGAAGACATCACCACGCCGATGGATGTTTCTGTGATTGGCTGTGTGGTGAATGGACCCGGTGAAGCCGAAGTCTCTCACCTAGGTTTGGCAGGAGGCAACAAACGCAGCGCCTATTACCTCGATGGCAAGCGTCAGAAAGAGCGTTTCGATAACGAGAACCTTGTCGACGCACTTGAGGCAAAAATTCGCGCGAAAGCGGCGATGATGGATGAAAAAAACCGCATCGACGTCTCACAAATTGAAAAGGAAGGCGAAGCCTAACGGCCGCCTTCTCCATTCTCACTCTTTAATCGGTAACGGAAGTTAACGTGGCTAAAACAATTCAAGCAATTCGAGGCATGAACGATTGCCTCCCGTCTCAGTCTCCCCTATGGCAAAAACTAGAGAACACGGTCAAGCAGGTGGTCAGTGCTTACGGCTATAGCGAAGTACGCATGCCTATCGTGGAAGCGACACACCTTTTTAGTCGCGCCATCGGTGAAGTCACCGACGTTGTCGAAAAAGAAATGTACACCTTTGATGATCGCAATGGTGACAGCCTCACACTGCGTCCGGAAGGGACGGCGGGCTGTGTGCGTGCCGGCATTGAAAATGGCTTGCTGTATAACCAAGAGCATCGCCTTTGGTACACGGGCCCAATGTTCCGTCACGAGCGTCCTCAAAAAGGTCGCTATCGTCAATTCCACCAATTTGGCGTGGAAGTGTTCGGTATTGATGGCCCAGACGTCGACGCTGAACTGATCATGATGACGGCGCGTCTCTGGCGTGAGCTAGGCATTGCCGATCACGTCCGTTTAGAGCTTAATTCAATTGGCTCGCCACAAGCGCGAGCTGACTATCGCCAAGCCTTGGTGGATTTTTTGATGCAGCATGAATCTGTTTTGGATGAAGACAGCAAACGCCGCATGAAAACCAACCCATTACGTGTGTTGGATACCAAAAATGCCGACATCCAAGCCATTCTGGTGGATGCACCTAAGCTGAGCGACTACCTCGATGAGGAATCGAAGCAGCATTTTGCCGGCTTATGTGAACTCTTGGACGCAGCAGGCATCCAATACGAGGTTAACCACCGTTTGGTCCGTGGCCTTGATTACTACAACCGCACCGTGTTCGAGTGGATCACAGACAGCCTTGGCGCCCAAGGCACAGTATGTGGCGGCGGTCGCTATGATGGTTTGGTTGAACAACTCGGCGGTAAAGCGACGCCTGCGGTTGGATTCGCAATGGGCCTCGAGCGTCTCGTTCTGATGCTCGAAACCCTGAACCAAGACGATGTGCGTCCTGCAGTGGATGTGTATGTTGTCACGGTTGGAGAAGGCAGCCTCGTTGCCGGTATGCAGCTGGCTGAGCGCTTACGTGAGCAAGTCCCGGGCCTACGTGTTATGTCGCACTTTGGCGGGGGTAACTTCAAAAAACAATTTAAACGTGCGGACAAAGTCGGTGCGTCTGTGGCACTGGTGCTTGGCGAAGATGAAGTCGCCAATGGCACCGTGGCAGTAAAAGATTTGAAAGGCGGCGAGCAGCAAACCTTGAAACAAGACGAGGTCGCCGCGACACTCGCAGATTTGATTTAGAGAGGACAGATCGTGGACGTCTACACCACAGAAGAACAGCAAGTTGAAGCGATTAAAAAGTGGTGGCGAGATAACGGCAAAGCCGTTGTTATTGGCGCTGTAGTCGGATTGGGTGTGCTATATGGATGGCGTTACTACCAAGCACACGTGACTGAGAGCAAGGAACAAGCCTCACAGCAATATGTTCAAGCGCTTAGTGGTCTGGACAAAGGCGAAACCGCCGCCCTTGAGAACGTGGTTAAAAGCGAAGACCACGAAGGCTATCGCGCGTTAGCTGCCATGCAGTTGGCGAAAAAACTGGTTGAACAAGGGGAGCTTGCGCAAGCGAGCGAACAGCTTCGTCAAGCCAGTGCTTGGGTTAAAGACGATGCCATTCATGGCTTAATTGCCACACGTCTTGCGCGGATTGAGGCGGAGTTAGGTAATTATGACACCGCAGTGACTGAGCTCGATAGCGTGACGGCACCAAGCTGGCGCGCAAAAGTGGAAGAGATCCGTGGTGATATCATGCTGCTTAAAGGCGACAAAGATGCGGCACGTAGCGCCTATGCGGCGTCACTTGCAGCGGCAGAGAGCCCAACCGTCAACATGAAGCTTAACAACCTCAGTCAGTAAGGTCGCGGTATGACAAAAGGATTATGGCGTGGGGCGGCGATGGCAGCTGCCTTGGCGTTGCTCGCCGGTTGTGCCGGTGAAGAAGATGTGGTGCAAATGGCACCATTGCCGACGGTGAATAGCCAATTTACCCCAAGCTTGCAATGGAAAGCACAAGTCGGTGATGGCGTTGGTCATTATTACTCTGCACTGCGTCCGGTCGTGGCCTATGACAAAGTCTTTGCCGCAGATCGTAACGGCCTTATCGGCGCGTATGATTTACAGACCGGCCAGTCGGTATGGGAACAATCAGTGCAAACCGATGTACCTGCTTTGCTCTCGGGCGGTTTGAGTGCGTCTTACGGCAAAGTCTATGTTGGTGCAGAAACCGGAGTGCTTTATGCACTGGATGCCGAAAACGGGGAACTCGTTTGGCAACAAAACGTCAACGGTGAGATCCTGTCAAAACCTTTGGTTGAAGCTGGACTGGTGGTAGTTAACACCAGCCGCGGTGAGCTAGTTGCGTTGGATGCCGAATCGGGTGAAGTGCAATGGAACAACACCAACGATGTACCCAATCTCAGCTTGCGTGGTGACAGTGCGCCCGTCACTATCTCTGGCGGTTTATTCTGGGGCATGGCCAATGGTCGATTGGGCGCGGCGATGATCCAAGATGGTCGCTCGCTCTGGCAAATTCCGATTGCCACGCCGAAAGGGGCGACCGAAATTGATCGTCTGGTCGATGTGGATGCCACTCCGGTGATTGAAGGCGACCGCCTGTACGCGGTGGGGTATAATGGTCAATTGGTGTCGATTGATTTGCGCTCTGGCCAAGCGGCGTGGAAGCGTGATTTTTCGACAGCGACAGACTTTATGGTTGCGGGCAACACCGTTTATCTGATTGATGATAAAGACGATGTCGTGGCATTGGATGCACGCAACGGCCTAGAAAAATGGCGTAACACTGAGCTGGAATACCGGATTCTCACGCCACCTTCGGCGAGCAGCGGTTACATCATGGTAGGTGACAGCCAAGGTTATTTGCACTGGCTTGATCCACAAACCGGCGAGTTTGTTGCTCAGCAGTCACTGGAAGGTAATGGCATCGCTGTTGCGCCAGTACAAACGGATAACGGCTATATTGTGATCACACGTGATGGTCAAATGAGAAAACTGACCATCGAGTAGAATTAGCCAACATAATTATTTTGGGCTCCTGACTGCTCTGACAGTGAGGAGCCTTGTTCATTGATAAGAGAATGAAAGAGAAGAGGTCTACATGATTCCTGTTATTGCCCTTGTAGGGCGCCCGAACGTAGGGAAATCGACGCTCTTTAATCGTCTAACCCGCACGCGTGATGCGCTAGTAGCGGACTTTCCGGGACTGACCAGGGATCGAAAATACGGTAAAGCGATGCTAGGTGAACACGAGTTCATCGTTATCGATACCGGCGGTATTGATGGCACCGAGGAAGGCGTAGAAACCAAAATGGCCGAGCAGTCTTTGGCCGCCATTGAAGAAGCGGACGTTGTCCTGTTTATGGTTGATGGTCGTGTGGGTTTAACCCCGGCCGACCAAGAGATTGCGCAGCATATTCGCACCCGTGAAAAAACATCTTTCTTGGTGGTTAATAAGGTCGACGGGATGGATCCGGACACCGCCGCATCTGACTTTTGGCAACTAGGCATGGACAACATGTACCAAATTGCGGCCGCACATGGTCGCGGTGTAAGTACCTTGATCAACCGTGCGCTGATGCCGTTCGCGGAACAAGCCAAAGAAGACCAAGAAGCTGGTTTGGTTGATCTCACCGGTGAGGATGATATCGAGCCGGTAGACGAAACCACCATGACCGAAGAGGAAGCGGAAAACGAGTACGCCCGCCTCCAAGCCCAGCCGATTAAAATCGGGATTATTGGCCGTCCAAATGTGGGTAAATCGACCCTAACCAACCGCATGCTCGGCGAGGAGCGCGTGGTGGTTTACGATATGCCAGGCACCACACGCGACTCTATCTACATTCCTATGGAGCGTGATGGACGCGAATACGTGATGATTGACACCGCCGGTGTACGACGTCGTAAGCGCGTGACGGATAAAGTCGAGAAGTTCTCGGTTATCCAAACCCTTAAAGCGATTGAAGACGCCAATGTGGTGTTGCTGGTGATTGATGCGCGCGAAAACATCTCTGACCAAGACTTAAGCCTGCTGGGTTTTGCCTTGAATGCCGGACGCTCTATTGTGCTAGCGGTCAACAAGTGGGATGGATTGGATAGCGAAGTGAAAGAGCGTGTCAAATCAGAGCTCGACCGCCGTCTGGGTTTTGTCGACTTTGCGCGTGTTCACTTTATATCTGCCCTGCACGGTACGGGTGTGGGTCACTTGTTTGAGTCGATTCAAGAAGCCTATGAGTCAGCGACCAAGCGTGTAGGCACGTCGATGCTGACGCGTATTATGAAGATGGCGCAGGACGACCACCAACCGCCGATGATTCGAGGACGCCGAGTGAAGCTGAAATATGCACACGCCGGGGGCTATAACCCGCCGATTGTGGTAATTCACGGTAACTTGGTCAATGAACTTCCGGACTCCTACAAGCGCTATTTAATGAACTACTATCGCCGGACGCTCGATATTATGGGCACTCCGATTAAGATCCAGTTCCAGAATAGTGAAAACCCGTATGAAGGGAAGAAAGAGAAGCTGACGCTTTCTCAGTCCAGACAGCGCAAGCGCTTGATGGACATGGTGAAAAACCGAAACAAAAAGTAATCACTTGCCCAGCCATCGCGCTGGGCTTTTTTTGATCTTTCTTACCGCTCTATGATCCTTTTCATGATCTTTTGCGGAAATAAAGTGATCTAAATCACATTAAAATGCAGGTTACAGTCAGTGAAACGATCCGCTGTCATACCGCGCTAGGCGGGTTTTTGAGCGGTGAGAATTCAACCATCACCTGACGCTATTCTCTTTTCATTAATTCTGGATCACGTCCAAAATATGCACCTAAATAGTTTTTTATATCGCTTAAAATCCAAATGCAGAACATGTAACTTATGCTTTCGGGAAGTGTATTGATAAATATTCTTTTTAGGGTAGGAAGCTGATCAAGGGGCATTAACCCCTCGATCAGGCGATCACAATCAGATCAGAGAGAAGTCGGTTGTACAGAGGTTAATCCTGTGCGGGGGAGACAGAAGCCGGTGTCAGCGCGGTGACCGTACTTGTGATGTCACCCTCACGCAGATGGGTATGTAATGTTTGACCCACGCTAAGCTGATCGGTCTGGGTCACCACCTTGCCATCGCCCGTACGCGTGATGGAATAACCTCGGGTTAGGGTAGCCAGTGGGCTAACGGCATCTAAAGTTGCCATCAGGGTATGCAGCCGCTGTTGTGCGTGCTGCAAGTGAGCGTCCATGGCGTGATTAAGACGCTGCTCAAGCTGGCTCACATGCCCTTGCTGGCGATGAATGGTGTGGATTGGCGTTGCACGCTGCAATCGGCCGTCCAACTGGCTACATTGCGCCTGAGCACGACGAATTTTAGTCATCATCGCTTGTTGCATGCGCCGTTGTAGCTCATCCAATCGCTGGCTTTGCTGTTGTAAGCGTGTGCGCGGATGCTGGTGGGACAAACGGTGCGACAATTGAGTGAGATGCCGTTGCTGACGATAAAGCACATCGGCCATCGCGCGACTGAGTGCTTGCTCGCGTTGCTGATATTGCTGAAGCCGATAACTCAGATCGCGGCTAACCAGCTCCGCAGCGGCTGAAGGGGTTGGAGCGCGCATGTCAGCGACAAAATCAGCAATGGTTACATCCACTTCATGACCCACCGCACTGACGATAGGAATCGTGCTGGCAGCGATAGTACGGGCGACGATTTCCTCATTAAAACACCAGAGATCTTCTAGCGACCCCCCGCCACGACCGACAATCAAAACATCGCACTCTGCACGGCTATTGGCACGACCAATGGCTTGCGCGATGCTGACCGCGGCATCGCGCCCTTGCACCAGCGTAGGATAAATGACCACGGGCAGGCTAGGATCGCGTCGCTTGAGTACATGCAGAATATCATGCAAGGCAGCGCCGGTTTTGGAGGTAATAATACCAATACGGCGTGGTTGAGCGGGTAACGGCTTTTTCTCGCTTTGAGCAAAAAGCCCTTCGGCTGCAAGCGCCTGCTTACGTTGCTCAAACTCTTGCTGTAACCGGCCATCCCCTTCAGGTTGCATACTTTCGAGGATCAACTGATAGTCACCGCGTGGCTCATACAAGGACACTCGGGCGCGGACTAACACTTGGTCGCCATTTTTCGGTTTGAAGGTAACACGACGGTTGTTACCGCGGAACATGGCACATTTCACTTGGCTTTGGTTATCTTTCAGCGATAAATACCAATGCCCTGAGACTGCGGCGGTAAAATTGGAAATTTCCCCGCTTAACCAGACAATGCCGATATCGCGCTCAAGACACAGCCGAACTTCGGCATTCAGCCGAGATACCGTCAAAATGTTGCGATTGTTTGTGCTCACGTCGCCAACCTTTTTCATTCACCTGCACGCATACTACCTGTCTGCTTTGAGGATGCCAATTGCTAAGCGTATGCCGTGTGTGAGCGGGCGTTTTCACCCGAAGTGATTGAATATTAAGCGCCTAAAATCAAAGACACCAATAAATGAAAATTCTCAGTAAAAACCTGTAGCCAAACGTTTGCGCTATACGTATAATGCTGCGGCAATATTTTGTTCCCCTTCACAAATTTTGGTGTGAGATATTGCAATGCTGAGAATCGCGAAAGAAGCGCTAACCTTTGACGATGTACTCCTCGTCCCTGCCCATTCCACTGTTCTTCCGAACACTGCGGATCTGCGAACCCAACTGACTCGCTCTATTAGCCTGAACATCCCTGTTTTATCAGCGGCGATGGATACGGTGACAGAAGCCCGTCTGGCGATTGCACTTGCGCAAGAAGGTGGCCTTGGTTTTATCCACAAAAACATGACCATTGAACAGCAAGCTGAGCAAGTTCGCTTGGTTAAAATTTACGAAGCGGGCATGGTCACAAATCCTGTGACAGTGACGCCAGAAATGACCATTGCGGATGTGAAAGCACTCACCGAACGCAACGGTTTCGCCGGCTATCCAGTGGTTAACGCGCAAAAAGAGCTTGTCGGTATTATCACCGGTCGTGATGTGCGTTTTGTGTCTGATTTGAGCAAGCGTGTTGATGAAGTGATGACGCCGAAGTCGCGCTTAGCCACGGTGCAAGAAGGTGCGGATCGAGAGCAAGTTCAGCAAATGATGCAGCAGCACCGCGTGGAAAAAATCTTGGTCGTCAATCAAGACCACCACCTAAGCGGCATGATCACCGCAAAAGACTTCCAGAAAGCAGAAAGCAAACCAAACGCCTGTAAAGACGAGCAAGGCCGTCTGCGCGTGGGTGCCGCCGTCGGTGCTGGCGCAGGTAATGAAGAGCGTGTTGCCGCCTTGGTGGAAGCCGGTGTCGACGTTCTTTTGATTGACTCATCACACGGCCATTCTGAAGGTGTGCTGCAACGCATTCGTGATACACGCGCCGCGTATCCAAACCTGCAAATCGTAGGGGGTAACGTTGCCACGGCAGACGGTGCTCGTGCTCTGATTGAAGCTGGTGTTGATGCCGTTAAAGTGGGAATTGGCCCAGGGTCGATTTGTACCACCCGTATTGTGACCGGGGTTGGCGTACCACAAATCACAGCCATCAGTGATGCAGCAGCCGTCGCGCAAGAATATGGCATTCCGGTCATTGCTGACGGTGGCATTCGCTTCTCGGGCGATATGTGTAAAGCGATTGCCGCTGGCGCATCCTGCGTGATGGTTGGCTCCATGCTGGCAGGGACGGAAGAATCACCGGGTGAAGTTGAGCTTTACCAAGGCCGCGCGTACAAATCGTACCGTGGTATGGGATCGGTGGGCGCGATGTCAAAAGGCTCATCTGACCGTTATTTCCAAAGCGACAATGCTGCCGACAAATTGGTCCCAGAAGGCATTGAAGGCCGCGTAGATTACAAAGGCATGATGAAAGAAATCATCCACCAACAAATGGGTGGTTTGCGTTCATGCATGGGTCTGACGGGCTCTGCCACCATCAACGATTTACGCACCAAGGCGCAATTTGTTCGCGTGACTGGCGCGGGCATGAAAGAGTCACACGCTCACGATGTGACCATCACCAAAGAAGCGCCTAACTATCGCCTCGGATAATGTATGGCGGTGTGGCTTAAGGGCCACACCGCTTTCTATTCGTCCAAGAGGGCTGACAACGCCCCTTTGTTCCACTTAATTGAGAAAGCCAGATAATGACCAAAAACATTCATGCTCAACGTATTTTGATCCTCGACTTTGGCTCCCAGTACACGCAACTGATCGCACGTCGTGTCCGTGAAATCGGTGTGTATTGTGAGTTGTGGAGCTGGGATGTAGAAGAGCAAGATATTCGTGATTTTGCCCCTGATGGCATCATCCTTTCCGGTGGCCCTGAAAGTGTCGCTGAAGCTGGCTCACCGCGTGCGCCTGAGTATGTCTTTAATGCTGGCGTGCCGGTGCTTGGCGTATGCTACGGTATGCAAACCATGGCTGAGCAACTGGGCGGTAAAGTGGCCGGCTCTGAGCACCGCGAATTTGGTTATGCCCAAGTTAAGCGTGTTGCCAACAGTGCTTTGTTTGATGGTATTGAAGATGCGATCGCCGAAGATGGCACCGCGCTATTGGATGTGTGGATGAGCCACGGTGATAAAGTGGTCGCTATCCCAGAAGATTTCGTCAAAATCGCTGAAACCGACACCTGTCCGTTTGCGGCGATGGCTAACGAAGAGAAGCGCTTCTACGGCGTACAGTTCCACCCGGAAGTCACGCATACTCGCCAAGGCAAACGCATGCTAGAGCAGTTTGTGATGAACATCTGTGGTTGTGAGCGCCTATGGACTCCTGCATCTATCATCGAAGATGCGGTTGAGCGTATTCGCGAGCAAGTCGGTGATGATGAAGTGATCCTTGGCCTATCTGGTGGCGTTGATTCCTCAGTAGTGGCAATGCTGGTTCACCGCGCGATTGGCGACAAGCTCACGTGCGTATTTGTGGATAACGGCCTGCTACGCCTTAACGAAGGCGAGCAAGTACTGGAAATGTTTGGTGACCACTTCGGCCTCAACATTGTCCACGTCAATGCCGAAGACCGCTTCCTTGACGCGCTGAAAGGCGAAGCTGACCCTGAAGCTAAGCGTAAAATCATTGGCCGCGTGTTTGTTGAAGTATTCGACGAGCAAGCCACCAAAATGAAAAACGCCAAATGGTTGGCGCAAGGCACCATCTATCCGGATGTGATTGAATCAGCAGCCTCGAAAACCGGTAAAGCACACGTGATTAAATCGCACCACAATGTGGGCGGTCTTCCGGAAGAAATGAAAATGGGCTTGGTTGAACCACTCAAAGAGCTGTTCAAAGACGAAGTCCGTAAGATTGGCCTTGAGCTAGGCCTGCCTTACAACATGCTTTACCGCCACCCATTCCCAGGGCCTGGTCTTGGCGTGCGTGTACTGGGCGAGATCCAAAAAGAATACTGTGACCTTCTACGTCGCGCCGATGCAATCTTTATCGAAGAACTGCGCAACGCCGATTTGTACGACAAAGTCTCACAAGCGTTTGCGGTTTTCTTACCGGTACGTTCTGTTGGTGTAATGGGCGATGGCCGTAAATACGATTGGATCATTGCCTTGCGTGCTGTCGAAACCATCGACTTTATGACCGCGCACTGGGCACACCTGCCATACGATTTTCTTGGCAAAGTGTCGAACCGCATTATCAACGAAGTCGACGGCATCTCCCGCGTGGTTTACGACGTCTCCGGCAAACCGCCTGCGACGATTGAGTGGGAATAATCGTTTGAGAAAGTAAAACGTCAGATTAACGACATAAAGCCCATGCCTAGCGTGGGCTTTTTTGTTTCTAAATGTTTCAAGGTTATCCCTTCACTGCGGTTTTTTGTGCTGAAAAGCAAATATATCTGATGGTTAACATTTTGCTAACAGGTTGATGTGTAGCTAACTATGCTGATTTTTGCTTTACTGGGGCCGATATTTCATTAATTTGTCATTAAAGGCAGCGCCAGGGCATGTGCTGTGGCGACATTGAAACAATATGGAGTGAGCTGTGAGCAGTCAACTTAGTCAGTCAGCGGATGCTGACGGCCCGCGAGGGTTAGACCGGTTTTTAAATATGATTGAGCGGGCAGGAAACCGTATTCCTGATCCGGCACTGTTGTTTTTCTGGGGCTTGATTACCGTTTGGGTACTGTCGGCCATTTTATCGCAAGTTGAGTTCGATGCCGTTCACCCGCTGACGGGGAATGCGGTGCAAGTGAACAACCTACTGACTGGCGATGCGCTCGCACACTTTCTAGCCAATATGGTTAGCACTTTTACTGGTTTTGCGCCGCTGGGCATTGTTTTGGTTGCGATGTTAGGGGTGGGCGTGGCCGATCAGTCAGGCTTTATCACCACCGGCCTCAAGAAAATGTTGAGTGTGACACCGAAGCAAGCACTTACGCCGATGCTGATTTTGGTGGCGATCGTGTCACACACAGCGGCGGATGCAGGCTATGTGCTGGTGATCCCATTAGGCGGGATTATCTTCCATGCTGCGGGACGCCATCCACTGGCGGGGATTGCCGCTGCGTTTGCTGGTGTCTCGGGTGGGTTTTCAGCGAACTTCATTCCGTCTGGCATTGATCCTTTGCTGGCAGGCTTTACCGAATCAGCCGCTCACGTATTGGATGATACCTATCAGGTGAATCCACTCGCGAACCTCTACTTTACCGGCTTGTCATCAATTTTGATTGTGGCATTGGGCTGGTTTGTGACCGAGAAAATCATTGAGCCGCGCCTTAGCCGCACGCCGATTGATGAGGATGCTGAAGACGCCCCCGATCTTGGCTCATTCACGGCGATTGAAGGTAAAGCGTTTAACCGCGCAGGCTTGGCTATGTTGGTGGGAATTGCTGCGCTTGTTGCTGCTGCTTGGCCGGAAACATCGCCACTTCGCTCTCCGTCAGGGGAACTGACTGCATTTGATGCGCCGATTATGCAATCAATCGTACCGCTGATTTTTGTGCTCTTTATTATTCCGGGCATTGTCTACGGCAAAACCGCAGGTACCTTTAAAACCAGCCAAGACGTAATCAAATCCATGTCGGATACCATGGCGACTATGGGTGCGTACATGGTGATGGCGTTCTTCTGCGCGCAATTTTTGGCTGCATTTACCCAATCCAACATTGGTACCTTGTTAGCGCTCAACGGCGCTGAGTTGCTGCAATCGATGAAATTGCCGGGTGAAATGACGATTGTGGGTATGATCCTGCTGACCGCCATGGTCAACTTGCTGATCGGGTCGGCATCGGCAAAATGGGGACTGATTGGGCCGATTCTCGTGCCAATGCTGATGGTTGTCGGTATTTCTCCTGAATTGTCGCAAGCGGCGTATCGTGTGGGTGACTCCGTCTCTAACATTATTTCGCCATTGATGGTGTTCTTCCCGCTAGTGGTGGTGTATTGCCAGCGCTATGTGAAATCGACCGGGATTGGCACTGTGGCTTCGTTAATGATCCCATACTCCATCACTATGCTGGTGGGCTGGACGCTTTTCCTTCTGGCTTATTGGGCGGTTGGGTTACCGTTGGGCATTCAAGCAAGCTATCAATACTTGGTTCAATAACGCGTTCCAATGTGACGATAGACAAGCCGGCCTTCGAGCCGGCTTATTTGTGTCGTATACTTGGCGCCATCTCAATGGGTGAAGTTACAGGGTTTTGAATGAGCGAGTTGCAAACGCCATCAAACGAGCACGAAAAATACATGCGCCACGCCATGACGCTAGCGGAAAAAGCCGAGCAAGAGGGTGAGGTGCCGGTCGGGGCTGTGGTGGTATACCAAGGGGAGATTGTCGGGACCGGATGGAACCGTTCAATTACCCAACATGATGCCTCTGCGCATGCGGAAATCATGGCACTGCGCCAAGCAGGTCAAGTGCTGGGGAACTATCGCCTGATTGATGCTGACTTGTATGTCACTTTAGAGCCTTGTCCGATGTGTGCTGCAGCTATGGTGCATAGCCGTATTCGCAACGTGTATTTTGGCGCCTCCGACCCTAAAACCGGTGCGGCAGGGTCGGTGATGAACTTGCTCAGTTACGAGGGCGTGAACCATCATGTGGCATCACAAGGGGGAGTGCTTGAAGATGCTTGCCGTGAGCAGCTTCAGGCGTTTTTCCGTCGTCGCCGAGCCGAAAAAAAAGCCGCTAAAAAAGCGGCTCGAGGGCAGGGCGAGGATTAAAATGCATCGTCAAAGGCGGCGAACTCGCGGATGGCAAACGTACGTTGTCGCCAAAGCACTTTCTTGTGCATATTTTGACGCATGCGCTTACGCCGGTTAGCGGCGGAAATCGTGTTTTTACGGAAGTTACTTCTCACGAGCCGTTTTCTCGGAACCATACTGCCCTCATTGCTGTTGCTGGTTAGCGTCGCTTTGTGGTGACGTTTCGTCAGTGTCTGTGACGGTTTCAGACTCTTGCTCAGGCGCTGGCGCGACAATGGTTTGTAGGCCGCCTAAGTCTTCAACCTGCTCATTGTCGAGCGCTTCAATGTGCGCTTTTTCATAGCCTAGAATACTTTGATAATAACGGCGGATATTTTCGACGTAACTTAACGCTTCGTATCCACGCGCATAGCCGTAGCGTGTTTGGGTATAGTATTGGCGCTTGGCGAGCATGGGCAGACGCTTTTTCACATCACTCCACGAGTTAGGGTTGGCCCCTTGTGCCTCCGTGAGGCGGCGTGCATCCATCATGTGGCCAAAGCCGATATTGTACGAGGCGAGGGCGAACCAAATACGCTCATGCGGGTTCACGCTATCAGGTACGCGTTCTAATACTCGTTGCAGATAAAGGGCGCCGCCTTTAATGCTTTGCTCGGGATCAAGGCGGTTACGTACGCCGACAGATTTCGCGGTCGGTAAGGTCAGCATCATCATGCCGCGCACACCAGTCGGTGAAATAGCGCGAGGGTTCCAATGTGATTCTTGATAAGACAGGGCGGCGAGCAAACGCCAGTCAAATTCATTGGCGTACTTTTTAAATAGCGGCTCCCACTTGGGCAGTTTGCTCTCAATCGCGCGCAAAAAGGCGCGGGTATCGACGTAATCAAACTGATCCACGTGACCAAAATATTTCTCTTCTAAAATCGCCAGTTCACCGCTTTGGGCGAGATCACCAAAAAATTCCACCATTAAGGCGTAAGCGCTGCTATCGCCTTGCTTTTTCATAAACCAAGCTACGGGCTCGTCTTCGCTCAGTTCCATCGCGACCGTGATATCAGGGTGTGTGCGTTGGATCAGCGCAATATCGACGGAGTCGGCAATGGTAAAGTCGATGTCACCATTCGCGACTTGTTTGAGGAGTTCGTCGTCATCGGCATCTTGGACGACTTGCCAAGACAGTGCGGGATGGGCTTTTTTCAGTGATTGCAGTGTTAAGTCATGACTGGAGCCTTCAACCACTGCCATCACAGCATCATCTCGGTTGAAGTCGTCGACATCACGCGGTCGCCAGTGGCCGTTTTTATACACTACTTGCTGGCTGACAAAATAGTACGCAGGACCGGGGCGAAAGGCGTCAAGACGTTGCGGTGTGATGGTCAGACCCGCGGCAATAATATCGACATCGCCACGTTCTAGTGCTGGAAAGAGGCCAGAAAGCGTATAGGTGGGCGTCATTTCCAATTTCACGCCCAGCTTGTCGGCAAAGCGCTTGGCTAGATCATAATCTAGGCCGGTTGGGCCATTGGGACCGATGTAATAAGAAAGCTGGTTGTTGAGTGTGCCCACTCGTAGCACACCGCGATCGCGGATTTTTTCGAGGGTCGTCCGATCATCAAAATGCCAATCACAGCCCGCCAAAGGCAGGGTTAGCAGCACAAGGGCCACGCAGGCAATCCAAGATGGCAGAGTAAATCGACGCTGTCTCAAAGGCTGTTGCTCTTGTTGCGGGCCGGCGTGAAGACACAGGCCGTGATCAATGGACCCTCCATTCTACGTGAATAGGCGTCCGACCGATAGAGGGGAAATTTTTTGCGCAAACGGTTGCGTCAGGTGTGTTGCCCGCGAAGATTTTCCCCTATAATGGCCGCCGCTTGCTTAAAAGGCCAGCAAAAAATGGGCGTGAACCTGCGGACAGCAAAGGCTGCCAGTGTGAGTGGTGATACCCAAGTTTACATGTCAACGCGTGTTAATTTGGGTATACCCCTTTCACTAACTGCTAACGAGAGACGTACGCACATGGATATTTTGCGTGGTTCCCCCGCACTGTCTGAGTTTCGTGTCAATAAACTGCTGGCTAGCTGTCAAGCGCATCAGTTGCCAGTCACGGCACTGTATGCTGAGTTTATTCACTTCGCTGATTTGCATCACCCCTTGGATAGCGCGAGTCGCGAAAAGCTCGAAAAGTTGCTGACTTACGGGCCCACTTTACCGCCGCATGCGCCTGAAGGGACGTTGTTTCTCGTTACGCCTCGTCCCGGCACCTTGTCGCCGTGGTCATCCAAGGCAACCGATATTGCCCATAACTGCGGCTTGGATGCGGTGAAGCGCTTGGAGCGCGGTACAGCGTACTATATTCAGTTATCTGCGCCTTTGACCAAAGAACAACACGCAACCTTAATCGGATTGTTGCACGATCGGATGATGGAAGCTGTGTTCGATGAGCTTGAGGCCGCCGCGGTGCTGTTTGAGCAAGCGGAACCTGCGCCGATGCATAGCGTAGACATTCTCTCCGGTGGCCGAGCCGCCTTAGTTGAGGCGAACCAAGCCTTAGGGTTGGCACTGGCAGAAGACGAAATTGACTATCTGGTCGAGAACTTCACCCAGCTGGGGCGTAACCCAAACGACATCGAACTGATGATGTTTGCGCAAGCTAACTCAGAGCATTGCCGACACAAGATCTTTAACGCCGACTGGACTATTGATGGTCAAAAACAGCCTAAGTCGCTGTTTAAAATGATCAAAAACACCTATGAGCAAACCCCAGATAACGTGCTGTCGGCGTATAAAGACAACGCAGCCGTGATGACGGGCTCAAGCGTTGGGCGCTTTTTCCCCAGCCCTGACAGCCACACTTATCAATATCACCATGAGCCGGCTCATATTTTGATGAAGGTGGAAACCCACAACCATCCTACCGCGATTTCACCGTGGCCAGGCGCGGCAACAGGCTCTGGCGGTGAGATTCGTGATGAGGGGGCAACCGGTGTCGGAGGCAAACCCAAAGCAGGATTGGTCGGTTTTTCCGTCTCTAACCTCAAAATTCCGGGCTTTATTCAGCCGTGGGAGCGAGATTATGGCAAGCCTGAGCGCATTGCTACTGCGCTCGATATTATGCTGGAAGGCCCGCTAGGCGGCGCGGCGTTTAACAACGAATTTGGCCGACCTAACTTGCTGGGTTATTTCCGCACCTATGAGCAATTGGTGACCTCGCATGCCGGTGAGGAAGTGCGTGGCTATCACAAACCCATCATGATCGCCGGTGGAATGGGTAACATCCGCGACGGCCATGTGCAAAAAGGTGAGATAGATGTGGGCGCTAAACTGATTGTGTTAGGTGGCCCGGCGATGAACATCGGCCTTGGCGGCGGGGCGGCATCGTCGATGGCATCAGGCCAGTCGGCGGAAGACTTAGACTTTGCCTCGGTACAGCGTGAGAACCCAGAAATGGAGCGTCGCTGCCAAGAAGTGATTGATCGTTGCTGGCAACTTGGCGACAACAACCCGATTGCCTTTATCCACGATGTGGGCGCGGGTGGCTTGTCCAATGCCATGCCAGAGCTGGTCGATGATGGCGGCCGCGGTGGACGCTTTAATTTGCGTGACATTCCAAATGACGAGCCGGGAATGAGTCCGCTTGCCATTTGGTGTAACGAGTCACAAGAGCGTTATGTCTTGGCGGTGAAACCCGAAAATATGGCGCTTTTCGAAGCCTTGTGCGAGCGTGAACGGGCGCCATACGCAGTGATTGGTGAGGCGACCGATGCGCGTCACCTGTCGCTTGAAGACAGCCACTTCAACAATACCCCTATCGACATGCCGATGGATATCTTGCTGGGTAAAGCGCCCAAAATGCACCGGGATGTGACGCGTCAGCAAGTGACAGGTGTTGCGCTTAACACCCAAGGCATTGAGCTGGATGAAGCCTGTGAGCGTGTTTTACGCTTGCCGGCGGTGGCGGAGAAAACCTTCTTGATCACTATCGGTGACCGTTCGGTGACCGGATTGGTTGCGCGTGACCAAATGGTCGGCCCTTGGCAGGTACCCGTCGCTAACTGTGCGGTGACGGCGGCCAGCTATGACAGTTATCACGGCGAAGCGATGGCGATGGGTGAGCGTACCCCAGCTGCCTTGCTTGACTTTGCTGCCTCTGCCCGTATGGCGGTGGGAGAAGCACTCACCAATATTGCCTGTGCCGATATTGGTAGCCTGACTAACATTAAACTGTCTGCGAACTGGATGTCCGCGGCAGGTCATCCGGGCGAAGACGCCGGCTTGTACGAAGCGGTTAAAGCCGTTGGCGAGGAGCTGTGTCCTGAGCTGTCACTGACCATTCCGGTGGGTAAAGACTCGATGTCGATGAAAACCCAGTGGCAGCAAGACGGTGAAAATAAAACCGTCACCGCGCCGATGTCGCTGATTATCACCGCCTTTGGCCGCGTGGAAGATGTGCGTCGTACCGTGACCCCACAACTGCGTACCGATAAAGGTGATAGCCACTTGATTGCGATTGACCTCGGTGAGGGCGCGCAGCGTCTGGGCGCAACCGCGTTGGCTCAGGTTTACCACCAATTGGGCGATAAGCCTGCCGATGTCACCAGCAGCGCCCGCCTAAAAGGCTTTTTCAATGCGATGCAAACCTTGGTAGCAGAGCAAAAGCTACTGGCGTATCACGACCGAGCCGATGGCGGACTGTTCGTTACCTTGGCGGAAATGGCGTTTGCCGGTCATACCGGTATTGACGTGGATATCGCCCGTTTAGGCGACGATGCCTTGTCGGTACTGTTTAACGAAGAACTGGGCGCGGTGATCCAAGTGGCAGCGCAAGATCTCGAGCGTGTTAATGCGGTGTTGGATGAACATCAATTAACCGCATGCAGTCACTTGATTGGCGGCTTAAGCGATAGCGATGAGATTATCTTGCGTCATGGTGAGGCGCCTATCTATCAAGCCAGTCGCCAGCACCTGCGTCAGATTTGGGCTGAAACCACCTACCAAATGCAAGCGCGTCGCGATAATCCGGACTGTGCTCGCCAAGAGTTTGACGCCAAGCAGGCGGCCGATCCTGGGTTGCACGCTAGCCTGAGCTTTGACGTGCATGAAGATATTGCTGCGCCGTATATCGCCACCGGTCAACAACCGACGATGGCTATTTTGCGTGAGCAAGGCGTGAACTCACATGTGGAAATGGCAGCTGCCTTCGATCGCGCTGGATTTAACGCCGTGGACGTTCATATGAGCGACATTCTCTCAGGACGCGTCAGTTTGGACGGTTTCCAAGGGCTGGTGGCTTGTGGTGGTTTCTCTTACGGTGACGTGTTGGGCGCCGGTGAAGGTTGGGCGAAATCGATTTTGTTTAACAGCCGCGCGCGCGATCAATTTAGTGCCTTCTTTATGCGTGAAGACACCTTAGCACTTGGTGTGTGCAATGGCTGCCAAATGCTATCGAACCTGCATGAACTGATCCCAGGCGCCGCACACTGGCCACGATTTGTTCGTAATGAGTCGGAGCGCTTTGAAGCGCGCTTTAGCATGGTGGAAGTGCAATCAAGCCCATCCGCCTTCTTTGCTGGGATGGCAGGGTCACGGATGCCCATTGCGGTATCGCATGGTGAGGGACGCGTTGAGGTGCGTGATGCTGAGCATTTGGCGGCCATTGAGGCGTCCGGCACTGTGGCGCTGCGTTACACCGATAATCACGGCCAGCCAACACAAGCGTATCCGGCCAACCCGAACGGCTCACCGAATGGCATTACCGCGCTGACCACTGAGTCGGGCCGCGTCACCATTATGATGCCTCACCCTGAGCGGGTATTCCGTACGGTCGCTAACTCTTGGCACCCTGATGATTGGGGCGAAGACAGTGCGTGGATGCGCATGTTCCGCAACGCGCGGGTCACACTGGGATAAGCCTTATACCAATCAAAGCCGCCAATCTATGGCGGCTTTTTAGTGATAAGCGTGAATCGATGGATGATTTTTTATCCGGCTGCGATACAATTTCAGCTAAACAACTGATCCATCAGGACCGGCTGCGGCCAACGAGAAGGATAACGGAATGAAAAAAATTGAAGCCATCATCAAGCCATTTAAACTCGATGACGTACGCGAAGCACTTGCCGACGTGGGGATTACGGGGATGACTGTCTCAGAAGTAAAAGGTTTTGGTCGTCAAAAAGGTCATACTGAGCTTTATCGTGGCGCCGAATATATGGTCGATTTTTTACCCAAAGTGAAGCTTGAAGTGATCGTCAGTAACGATGTGGCTGAGCAGTGTGTGGATACCATCATTGATACCGCACAAACCGGTAAAATTGGTGATGGTAAAATCTTTGTCTTTGATGTTGAGCGCGTGGTGCGTATCCGTACCGGTGAGGAAGACGAAGAAGCGATTTAATATCGCGAGTTGGACTAATACGGTAAGCAACAAAAAGCCAAGCGTGATGCTTGGCTTTGTTGTTTGTGTGGTGTTGTGATTGACTACGCGCCGGGGTTAGCAGGATGCGCCTGATAGCGCCCGGGCTTATGATTCATCGCCAAGACTAAGTTGAGCACAATCGCGCCAACTACCGACCACATCAAGAGATTG
This sequence comes from Salinivibrio sp. PR932, assembly GCF_001996125.1. Lineage (NCBI taxonomy): Bacteria > Pseudomonadati > Pseudomonadota > Gammaproteobacteria > Vibrionales > Vibrionaceae > Salinivibrio > Salinivibrio sp. PR932. The sequence continues at coordinate 67,445 of NZ_MUFM01000013.1, forward strand.
AGGTCGATGAGGAAGAAAGACAACGCCAAGATGGTACAGTCGATGCCCATCTGTAGTTTTCCTGCCGAGATCCCAAATTTGTCCTGACAATAGAGCACCAGTACGTTAAAACCGCCTAAGCTGGCATTGTGGCGGAAAATCATCAACATGCCGACGCCCATCAGCAAGCCCCCAATGACCGCACAATAGGCGGGGGCCAACCAAGTGATTTGAAAAAAGTAGGCGATATGATCGGCCATCACGGACACCGCGCCACCGGCGAGTAAGCTGCGCACAGCAAAGCGCGGGCTCATGCGAAACCAAGCCATCAAATAAAACGGACAGTTACACAGAAAGTACAGGGTGCCGAAGGACAGGTCGGTAAATTGGCTGACCAACAAAGCAAGGCCAGTCGTCCCGCCGGTTAACAGTCCGGCCTGTTGCAAGAAAAACACCCCTTGTGCGACGAGAAACGCCCCAGAGGCAATGGCGATCACATCTTCTTTTAAGCTGTGTTGATATCGGCTCACACGGCTTCTCCCTACATAAACAGCAACAAAAAGTCCGCCAAAACCCAACTGGGGCGGCGGTTAAAAAAAGTTAATGGGAATTGCGGGCGCGGATTTTATCGCCAAATGAGAGTAATAAAAAGTCAGCCAAGTAAATCACTGGCTGATAGGATGTCAGCAATTTGATACTCGCGTGTAAATTGTTTACAGCGCACAATCTGCGTTTCTGTGTGGCGGACTAATCTGGCACAACCGACGTATAAAAAAAACGGCCGATTGACACTACCTGTTGCAGCGGTTTTTTTGTAAAATGACGAACGCAGTAATGGCGCTAGAGAAAACGTTTGCGTCAGGCTTTTAAAACGCCGTTTTTTCCGCCCGTTTGCCTTGGTTTAGTCACTTTAAATGCGTAAGGCGACTAACCCAAGGTGTGGTGCACTATGCCATATCAAAACCATTCGAGCTATCGGGCCAACTTGGGTACGGGTAGCATTCGCTTTAAGGGTAATAGCCCGCCACCATTGAGTCAGGAGAGACAAATGCTAAAGCGTGACATGAAGATTGCGGATTACGATCCGGCACTGTTCGCAGCCATTGAAGAAGAAACGGCTCGTCAGGAAGAACACATTGAGCTGATTGCGTCAGAAAACTATACCAGCCCACGCGTCATGGAAGCGCAAGGCTCTCAACTGACCAACAAATATGCCGAAGGCTACCCCGGAAAGCGTTATTACGGCGGCTGTGAGCATGTCGATAAAGTAGAAGCTCTCGCGATTGAGCGTGCGTGTGAATTGTTTGGTTGTGAATATGCCAACGTGCAACCTCACTCAGGCTCACAAGCCAACAGCGCGGTCTATATGGCGCTACTTAACCCAGGCGACAAGGTTTTGGGCATGAGCTTGGCGCATGGTGGCCACTTAACGCACGGCTCTCCGGTCAACTTTTCAGGCAAACACTATGAAGTGGTTGCGTACGGCATTGATGAAGCGGGTAAGATTGATTACGAGCAAATGGAACAGCTCGCGCTGGAACATAAGCCGAAAATGATCATTGGTGGTTTCTCTGCCTATTCGCAAGTGGTGGATTGGAAGCGTATGCGTGAAATCGCCGACAAAGTGGGCGCTTGGTTCATGGTGGACATGGCACACGTTGCTGGTTTGATTGCAGCAGGCGTGTATCCAGATCCATTACCACATGCACACGTGGTCACCACCACCACCCACAAAACCCTTGCAGGGCCGCGCGGCGGTTTGATCCTGTCTAATGCGGGTGAAGACCTCTACAAAAAGCTCAACTCTGCGGTGTTCCCAGGTGGTCAAGGTGGCCCACTGATGCACGTAATTGCGGGTAAAGCTGTCGCGTTTAAAGAGGCGATGGAACCTGAGTTTAAAGCCTATCAAGCGCGCGTGATTGATAACGCTCGTGCGATGGTTAAAGGGTTCCAAGCACGCGGTTATAACATCGTGTCAGGATCAACCGACAACCACTTGTTCTTGGTTGATTTGATTGACAAAGACATCACCGGTAAAGAAGCGGATGCTGCGCTCGGTGCCGCGAATATCACTGTGAACAAAAACAGTGTGCCGAACGATCCACGTAGCCCGTTTGTCACCTCAGGCATTCGTGTGGGGACGCCAGCGATTACACGCCGTGGCTTTAGCGAGCAAGACGCTGAACAGCTCGCGCATTGGATGTGTGATGTGTTAGATAACATCAATAATGAGCAAGTGATTGCTGAAACTAAAGAGAAAGTTCAAGCCATTTGCCGCCGCCTACCGGTTTATGCGTAACCGGTAAGCGTTGTAAGTGAAAAAGCAAAGGCGCCTTCAGGCGCCTTTTTGGTGCGTGGTTAGCCACCGATTGTTAGCGAAATCAGCTTTGCGCACAGAATCGTTACAAACTCGCCGTTTGCAGGCTTTTTCATAATCGCAAATCGGTTACACTAACGGGATGATATTGAGGAGGCTAGCCCCATGCACTGTCCATTCTGTGGTGCAACCGACACCAAAGTGATCGATTCTCGACTCGTCGCCGATGGCCATCAAGTTCGTCGTCGTCGCCAGTGTTTGGCGTGCGCAGAACGCTATACCACGTTCGAAACGGCAGAGCTGGTGATGCCACGCATCATCAAAACCAATGGCAATCGTGAGCCTTTTGACGAAGAAAAGCTGCGCGGTGGCATTCAGCGTGCGCTGGAAAAACGGCCTGTCAGTGCGGACGATATTGAAAAAGCGATCAACAGCATTAAATCACGCCTTCGCGCGACCGGTGAGCGAGAGATTAGCTCAGCCTCGGTTGGTAACTTGGTGATGGAAGCACTCAAAGAGCTCGATAAAGTGGCGTATATCCGTTTTGCCTCTGTCTATCACAGCTTTGAAGATATTCGTGAGTTCGGTGAAGAAATTGCACGGCTGCAAAAATGAGTAACAACCAACGCGATAACACCATGATGGCGCGTGCACTCGCGCTTGCCGCTCAAGGGCGCTTTACCACGACTCCGAATCCCAATGTGGGCTGTGTGATTGCTCATGGCGACGACATTGTTGGTGAAGGGTTTCATCTTGCTCCCGGCGGTCCACATGCCGAGGTACACGCTTTAAAGGCGGCGGGGAAACGCGCGCAAGGGGCGACAGCTTATGTCACCTTAGAGCCTTGCTCTCACTATGGTCGCACTCCACCGTGTTGCGATGCCTTAATTGCCGCTAACGTCAGTCGCGTGGTGTGTGCCATGCAAGATCCCAATCCTCAAGTGGCAGGGCGAGGTATCGCACGCTTACAAGAAGCAGGTATTGAGGTGGTCGTCGGTGTGATGGCGGAGCAGGCCAAGGCGCTCAATCCCGGTTTCATTAAGCGAATGCTCACTCAGATGCCGTATGTACAGCTTAAGCTGGCCGGGAGTCTCGATGGCCGGACCGCCTTAGCCAACGGGCAAAGCAAATGGATCACCGGTGAGTCTGCACGCGCCGATGTGCAAGCGTTTCGTGCTCAAGCCAGTGCCATTTTATCGACCAGCGCCACGGTATTGGCCGATAACCCCAGCCTCAATGTACGTCAAAGCCAACTTCCTCGAGCCACGCTCGATGCCTATCCGCAATCGACTGTGCGCCAACCGACGCGTGTTGTGCTAGATAGAGATAATAAAACCTCACCGGATGCAACCGTCTATCAGCTTGACGGCGATGTGATCCGTATTGTTGATTCACCGAGTAATCATACGTGGCCGGATAACGTGCAAGAATGGGTGATGCCCGATGCGTCACTCACCGCTATCCTTGGCGCATTGGCGGAACATGACATTGACAAAGTGTGGGTTGAAGCGGGCGCGAGGCTGGCGGGTCAGCTACTCACTGAATCTTTAGTCGATGAACTGATTGTTTACCAAGCCCCCGTCCTGTTAGGAGGCGACAGTCGCCCCTTAGTTGCTTTAGATGGGATGCAACGGATGGACGATGCACCGCGCTTTCACTTTAATCACGTGACGAGGTTCGGTGACGATGTTCGCTTAACCGCCATGCTCTCTGAGCATGCCGTGATCACGCAAGAGTACGAATAACGATGTTTACTGGAATTATCGAAGCGGTAGGCCGAGTAGAACGCTTGACTCGCCGCGGGCAAGACATGACTTTGACTATCGACAGTGGCGAGCTTGATCTCTGTGATGTCAAACTGGGTGACAGTATCGCCACCAATGGGGTGTGCTTGACCGTGGTTGCATTGAGTGCAACGGGCTACAGCGCAGATGTGTCATCGGAAACCCTTGCGCGTTCATCACTGGGGCACTTGTCGGTCGGAGACAAGGTCAATCTTGAAAAGGCGATGCTACCCACCACGCGATTTGGCGGCCACATGGTGGCAGGCCATGTTGATGGCCTTGGAGAAGTGACATCGGTGAACCAAACCGGCCGCGCGTGGGAATACTGGATTAGATTACCGTCTGAGCTCGCCAAATATGTGGCGTTAAAAGGCTCGATCACGGTGGATGGAATTAGCCTGACAGTGAACGATGTCAATGGCAGTGCATTTAAGCTCACCATCGTGCCGCACACCGCTGAACAAACCACGATTCAAACTTTTGCGCCTGGGCGTAAGGTAAACATCGAAGTCGATGTCATTGCCCGTTACCTTGAGCGACTGATGCTCGGTGACAAGGCGGCTGAACCCACACAATCAACAGGAGTCAGCCTTGATACGCTGGCCCGTTCCGGCTTTTTGAAATAAGGAATCCAAGATGGCAATAAGTAGTGCCCAAGAAATCATTGACGATATCCGCCTAGGTAAAATGGTGGTGTTGATGGATGACGAAGATCGCGAAAATGAAGGCGATTTGATCATTGCGGCCGAAGCGATCACGCCAGAAGCTATCAATTTCATGGCCACCCATGGTCGGGGCTTGATTTGCTTAACGCTGACCCAACAGCGCTGTCAGCAGCTTGGATTACCTTTGATGGTGTCTGACAATAACGCCCAATTTTCTACTGCCTTCACGGTGTCGATTGAAGCGGCGGAAGGGGTGACCACCGGCATTTCTGCGGCCGATCGTGCACGCACCGTCCAAGCCGCGGTCGCGCCTAATGCAAAAGCTGCCGATTTAGTTCAGCCGGGGCATGTGTTCCCCTTAATGGCACAAGAGGGTGGTGTTCTGACCCGTGCTGGTCACACCGAGGCAGGCTGTGATCTGGCCCGCTTAGGAGGCTTTAGTCCTGCGTCCGTGATTGTGGAAATCCTCAACGAAGATGGCACCATGGCGCGCCGCCCTGATTTGGAAGTGTTTTGTGAAAAGCACGGTATCAAGCTGGGCACCATTGCAGATTTGATTGAATACCGAAACCTTAACGAAACCACCATTGAGCGTGTCGCCTCTTGTAAGTTGCCCACCGAATTTGGTGAGTTTGATTTGGTCACCTACCGTGACACCATTGATAACCAAATCCACTATGCGATGTGTAAAGGCGAAGTGACCGCTGACCCGACCTTGGTTCGCGTGCACTTGCAAGATACCTTTACCGATGTGCTTCAATCTGACCGAACGGCTGAACGTAGCTGGAGCCTAACCCGTGCGATGCAACGGATCAGTCATGACGGTGGTGTGTTGGTGATTTTGGGGAAAGAAGAAACCAGCGATGCCATTATCAATAAGGTGAAAGCATTTGAAGCGCAAGATAAAGGCGAGCAGCCAGCTAGCGCCAAATGGCAAGGCACGTCACGCCGTGTTGGGATTGGCTCGCAAATCTTGGCAGACCTTGGCGTTAAGCAAATGCGTTTGCTTTCGTCATCAACGAAACGCTATCACGCACTATCAGGCTTTGGTTTGAACGTGGTGGAATACGTCACCGAATAACCTAACAAGAAAGGCCGCGCGATGTGCGACAGGGTTGGCGGGCACGGAACATGGTGCCATTCGCTAAAAATGTGGTAGAATCGCGCGGTTTCTCATTCCGGAAAGCAAGTCACAGGAAGGCTCATGAACGTAATCGAAGGTGCATTTGCCGCGCCCAACGCGCAGGTTGCTATTGTTATCTCTCGCTTTAATAGCTTTATCAACGAGAGTTTACTATCAGGTGCGATCGACGCACTGAAGCGCCAAGGCCAAGTCAGCGAAGATAATATTACCGTGGTCCGCTGTCCCGGTGCCTACGAGTTGCCTTTGGTGACCCAGAAACTAGCCAAAAGCGGTCGCTACGATGCGATTGTGGCGCTAGGTTCGGTGATCCGCGGTGGCACGCCCCACTTTGACTATGTGGCCGGAGAATGTAATAAAGGGTTAGCACAGGTTGCACTGGAGTTTGAAACCCCAGTCGCCTTTGGCGTGCTGACTGTTGACACCATTGAGCAAGCCATCGAACGCGCAGGTACCAAGGCTGGTAATAAAGGGGCAGAGGCTGCACTGAGCGCGCTTGAAATGGTCAATGTCCTGTCCCAGATTGAATCCTAAACGGGGGTTAGAGTGAAACCAGCCGCACGACGTAATGCACGCCAATTTGCATTGCAAGCCATCTATTCATGGCAACTGGCGCAAGGCAATATCGCAGATATTGAGGCACAATTCCTTGCAGCCGAAAAGTACGAAGAAGACGACCACAAAGACGCAGAACCACTTCTGCGTGAGCCTGAAACCGATGTGGAATATTTCCGCAATCTGTTTAGCGGCGTGGTACTGAGTCATCAAGAGCTAGACAGCAAAATGCGTCCTTACTTGTCACGTCCATTGCAAGACTTGGACGACATGGAGCACGCACTGCTGCGTTTGGCGATGTACGAATTGGTGAAACGTGAAGATGTGCCGTATAAAGTCGTGATTAATGAAGCGGTGGAACTGGCGAAGCGTTTTGGCGCCGAAGACAGCCACAAGTTTGTGAATGGTGTGCTTGATAAAGCGGCCCCACGACTTCGTTAATTACCTCCCTTTCAAGGCCAGCCCCGCTGGCCTTTTTATTTTTAGATGCGATACCACGAAAGCCATTATGACGCGCAACGAATTTGACCTGATTCGCGATTATTTCGCTCGTCAGCCAGTGAGCCGCCGCGATGTGGCGCTAGGCATTGGTGACGACTGTGCCATTACCCAAGTCCCCGAGGGCTGTCAGCTCGCCATCACCACAGATACCATGGTAGAAGGTACCCACTTTCTTTCCACAGCCAGTGCTTCCGATGTTGCGCATAAAGCGTTGGCATCGAATTTAAGCGATTTAGCAGCAATGGGGGCGATGCCTGCATGGTGCTCGTTGGCGCTAACGTTACCTGAACCGGATGAAGCGTGGGTGGCAGGATTCTGCCAAGGTTTCTCTGCGCTTGCTGAATACTTTCAAGTCCAGCTGATTGGCGGTGACACCACACGTGGGCCCAAAAGCATTACCATGACCTTACATGGCCATGTCCCTCATGGACAGGCATTAACGCGCGATGGTGCTAAGCCTGGGGATTGGTTATATGTCACCGGTACCTTGGGGGATAGCCAAGCAGGACTGAACTATGTCCTTGGTAAGCCGGTGACCGATGAGGCACGGGCGGCCACATTGATTAATCGGCATTATCGCGCGCAGCCTCGCGTAGCGGCAGGCCAAGCTTTACGGGGTATCGCCTCGGCAGCGATTGATATTTCCGATGGGCTGGTGGCTGATATTCAGCATATTATCAAAGCCAGTGGTGTGGGCGCATCCATTGATGTGACCCAACTGCCGCTGTCGGAGGCGTTATTGGCGGATGTGGACAGCTATGAAACCGCGCAAAAGCTTGCCTTAACCAGTGGCGAAGAATATGAATTGTGCTTTACCGTACCGGAAATGTATCGCGGGACGTTAGAGACAACACTGAAACACACTGGGGTCACCGCCACTTGTATTGGTCAAATTAATGGCAGTCAGTCTTTACAATTGATGGCCGATGGTAATCCCCTAGACTGGACGCTATCAGGATGGGATCACTTTAAGGAGTTGGACAGTGACAGATCCTAAGCAGCGTTTATCGCTTAAAAACCCGTTGCATTTGCTGGCCGTTGGGCTGGGGAGTGGGCTCTCTCCGGTGGTGCCGGGGACGGTTGGTACCTTGTTTGCGGTGCCTTTTTATTGGCTACTGGCAACCTACACAGCGCCAGTTGGGTTATGGATAGCCATTCTTGTCGGTAGCCTTGCAGGCATTGTGATTTGCGGTCGTACCTCTACGGATATGAAAGTGCATGATCACGGCGCGATTGTGTGGGATGAATTTGTTGGCTTTTGGATCACCATGGCATTAGTGCCAAGCACCGACTGGCAGATTATATTGGCGGGCTTCGTGATGTTTCGACTCTTCGATATGATTAAGCCATGGCCTATCAGTTGGTTGGACAAGCATGTTCATGGCGGGCTAGGGATCATGCTCGATGATATCCTTGCCGGCGTGATGGCCATGTTGAGCCTCTGGGCGTGGGTGACTTACATTTAATCAACCAACCCTTGGCCACGAAAAATGCCGCGTGTTCAACGCGGCATTTTTGTATGGGTCAGTCGCAGCGGTTAGCGCAATGTCTGGCTTAGCTTTTTATCGACAGAGAGATTGCCAGCCCCACTGAACACTAATGAGACGGCGGCAGCCAGTAATGCCAATCCAAACTCATACCCGTTGTTGCTTAGAAACAGGCCGTTATCCCAGTGCACGGTAACAATCGCGACCAGCATGGTGATTGCCGTGACTGCAGCAGCAGGGCGCGTCAATAGACCAATCAACAGCAGCACACCGCCAAAAAACTCCGCACTACCTGCCATCAACGCCATTAGTACACCAGGCTCAAGACCAATCGATGCCATCCATTGGCCCGTTCCTTCAAGGCCATAGCCGCCAAACCAACCAAACAGTTTTTGCGCGCCATGAGCGATCAAAATCACTCCGACAGGAAGGCGCAAAGCTAAGGGGGCAAAGCTTGATTGAGTGGAAAGCAGAGTATGTAAACGTTGACGCATAATGGGCCTCTTCGAAAAAGTTGATAGATATTGGCGTTACCCGCCGGATTGAGAGCCATAATAAAGGTGAGGCGTCAGAATAATAAGTAGCAGAGCTTGATGGATATGTTCGGATATTTTGAACAAAAACCAAATGAAACGAGGTAAAGAACAGCAAATAGCGACTAAAGAAGGAGGGGGTAAAGGTTTACTGGCGCTCCCACAGGGACTCGAACCCCGATCGGTCGCTTAGGAGGCGACTGCTCTATCCTGTTGAGCTATGGGAGCGCGGGCAGCCATTATACGTAAAAACAGGCGCGATTTAAGCGCCTGTTTCAATTTAGTTTACTCCTTTGGTGACAATATCACCGATCTGAATGCTGCCTATCAAGCTGTCGGGTTGGATAACCGCCTCGGCACTGCTTTCATAAACACGCGCAACGGTTAATGTCATTCCGCTTTTACGGCGCTGCGTGCGCACAATCCCTAAATCATCAGTGAAAGAAGCGAGATGCCACAGTTGTAACTGGTCACCCTGTTTCACCCCATTGATTCGTCCAACGTTGATTTGTGCGATATTGTCTTTTAGCGCCACAATTTTGGGTTTGCTGGCGCGGCAGGATAGGGCCGACTCTAAATCCAGCAAGATGTTACGACTCATGCGTCGTGCCATTTGCCCGTAAGGCGATTGCCAAAAACGCGCTGTTTGGGTATCCACTTGGCTATGGCGCTCAAAAGGCCATTTGGCAACATCACGATAGCGGCGCTGGAAAATGACTTCACCGCTTTCAGCGTCCATCGCTTGTACATTGACCGCCAATTGCCGATTGTCTTGCGAACGGCCGAAGCTGCCACTGTCTGTGGTCGCAGAGAGATCGGTAATGGCTCCAGTGACAACAAATTGCGCGTCTTTATCTTCCGCCAGCATCGCGACAGCTTGCGGGGCGTTCGGCGAAACATCGACATTCGCAATACCACGACCAACAAAGCTTTGTCCGTGTTGAGTGACTTCTCGACTAAGCAGCACAGAAAAATCATCACCAAATTGGTAAATTCCTCCCAAGGCCGCTTGTTGAGGCGACACAATCGGGAAGCGTGTCATCACCATTCCTTTCTTATACTGTGTCTTGTGGCAAGCATTTGCCGATGGATAGATATCCACCCGCACATTGACCACATAATTGCCACCTTGAGTGCCTTCTTCCAGAATTAAGATCTCGCGGACTTCATTACCACTGAATTGGTAACCGGGCTTAACGGAGGTAAAAAATCGTTTGATTTGTTGCAAACTGCCTACATCGGCGCCGGAGAACTGCATGGCATCGAACGTGGCGGCTTCTAACGCGCGGACGCGTGCCGCTTGCTCGCTTTCAAGGATGGGCGAGCTGGCAGACACTTCATACCAAGCTGCCTGTGTGAGCGGCGTGATAAACAGAGAAAAAAGCAGGCCGAATCGCGCCAAACGGGTTTTCATAGTCAAGTTCTCACTTAGTAGGTATGGAAATTGCTTCGTTAACATAACAGGTAGGGTGGCAACCCTAACAAGAGCATGACGCATGAGAGATTGATGCAAGTTGTGTTCCGGAACACAAGGGTGACAATTCAAGGTAAAGGTTTGTGGTCCTTGTCCGATACTCTAAGAAGACACTTGTCTCACATCGATGACTGATCGCGGAGCATGATACGATGAAAAAGTGGATAGTGGCGGTATTAGCGCTGTTGACAGCAGGCTGTGCATATACGCCTATTTACAACGGGAAAGAGCCCTACTCGGGGAGTGAGTTCTTCCTCAAGCAGCGTCCTCGCCACACGCTGGACTATTTTTTAAATAGCATGGCCGACGAATTACTGGCGACAAACGCTTACTTAACCGCACGTACCCCGTTGGCGGTCACGTCGTTTGTAGACTTGCAAGACATGTCTGAAACGAACTGGTTAGGCAATACAGTGACCGAAGGGCTGATCTATCAGATGCAAAGCCGTGGCTTTACCGTCATAGACTTCAAATCGACCGGCGCGATTCGTGTCACTGAAGAAGGGGACTTTGCCATCAGCCGTGATTGGAAAGAGTTAAACCCCGAACAGCAGATTGATTATATCTTGACAGGCACCATGCTACGACAAGGTGGAGGTGTACTGGTCAATGCGCGTATTATTGGTATGGAGTCGCGTGTTGTGGTCGCTTCTGCGCAAGGGTTTTTACCCGCAGACCGTATTGGTCGAGATATTGACACGCTTTATAAAGTGCGCATGCGTGATGGCGTCATTATTCGTGATGATCAGAACCGCATCAAGCGTGAAACAGTTGTGCTTAAGCCTTAACCGAGACAGGATGATTCATGAGCATAAAACATGGACTTTGCCTTTTAGCCCTAATCGCTTTAACCGCATGTCAGCCTCTGACCAGGATGAAAGAGGAGAACGTTATTTCTGCGGTTGGTATGGCATCAATCAGTGCTCAGCAAGGGGCCACGCAAGAAGAGCGTGAAACGCGGGCAATGCGGGCATCAAAAGTGGAGGCATATAAAGAGCTCAGTGAGCAGGTGTATGGACTTCGAGTCAGTGGTCGCACCCGTGTGGAGGATCAAAGTCTTGGCCGTGATAGCACACAAGGCGCTGTCGACGGTATTATCCGCGGTGCCGAAGTGGTGGCAAGTTATAAAGCCGGTGACAGCTACGTGACCGAACTGGAGCTGGATTTAGACTTGATGCAAAAAATGAAGCGCTATGGTGAGTCGCAAAACATCCCCCGTAACGAAAATATTATCTTTTAATTCACCTCTTCTCCGCGCAATCAGCGAGCCACAGGGCTCGCTTTTTATTAGCCGTCATTGGCAGCTAAGCTTCGTTGCTTTACCGATCGAGTTGTATCATTGGGAGGTGCGCGCGCAATGGGCATACGCGCTGCGGCCAGCATAAAGCGGTTAAGTAAGGAGATGTCAGTGCGCAGTGTCAGGTAGCTCGGCGTATACTAAAGCGCGAGCTACGCTTTTACATTGGTGCCAAGGGTTTTCCGGCCTGACGCATTGCCGTCATGGTCATAAGTTAGCTCTGACTTGCCGCCGCTTTCTTGGAACAAATTACGTAACCGATGGATGCTTAAACTTGCGCGTTGTAGCGCCATGCCATTGGTTTCGTTTTGTTGCTTACAGGCTTGAATGTGCTGTTGGATGTTGTTGACGTATTCAACGCATTGCGGGTCGCCTTGAAGCTTTTCTCGCTCAGGGTGCTGTGCGAGTTGGCTATCAGCACGCTGTATTTCATTCACCAAGATTTGCTTTTGTTTGGCGGTGGCTTCGATGTCTTCCGACACCCGGCTGGCAATAGTTTTGGCTTCTTGCTCGAGCAGCGTTTTTAGCGACTGAACTCGCTCTAGCTGCTGCTCGAGAAGGACGGACAGGGGCGCATTTTGACTCATAAACTATCCCGCCAGATTAACTGTCGTTCAAATCGTTCTCAAAGCGCATCATATTGGCAGCGAGTTTGTCAGCATCGACTTTATACGAGCCATTGGCAATGGCTTGTTTAATTTCAGCGACTTTCGCACTGTCAAAATACGGCTCAGAGGCCATTTGCTGATTCATTTTTCCGATCTCTCGGCTTTGATGGCTCAGCGACACTGCATCATCTTGACTGGTCGTGCGTTGCTGTTCACGCACGGCGCTCCCTTGCGCCTCTTGTGTCTTATTCTGGTTCCCGCTATTGCGGGTTGTGGTCAGCGGTTGCTGGTTACCACGTAGTTGATCAATACTCGCCATAAACGTCGCCTTACTGTCAGTCGCTTTTGAGTCCGTTGCTCAGCGTATCGGCATTCCTTTTGCTAACTTTAGCATTCGGGCGTAAAAAATTAGAAATTTACCGTCACTTCGCCCACCGCCGAGATTGTAGCATCGACAATCCGATTGGATTTATCGTTCTTGACTTTTATTTGCTCTCCTAGAGCACCGTCACTTAATGCCGTACCTTTTGCAACAATATTGAGTCCGTTTCCACGTGCAGTGATAACAACGTCATCATTTCGACACACGGCACACACATCGTTACTGCTGATGGGCTGACCAATCCCGACCGTTCTCTTTACTTTCGAGCCTATTAGGCGCGCTGGACTGGTGTAGGTTTGGCCACGTTGAAACCGACTGTCAACCATTTGAATGGTCATATCACTCTCTGCAAGAGGCATGCCACGATCTAACGGGCGCTTGGCAACGACCAGTGGGATCATTAAGCGAATTTGGACTGGGATATACACCTGCCAGTCATCTTGAGGACACGAGACCATGACCGTTACCGAGGTATTCATGCGTTGCCGCCCTGGCACTTCGGTATCCAATGGCAACGGACAATCGGTCAGGCGTAATCTCGAGTCAAGGTTGCCGGCTGTGATGTCGAGCTCACCGTTTTTGGGCACTGAAATGATAGACTCGACATGTCGTTCTGCCGCTTCTCTGACCGCATCCATTTGACTTACCGTCGCAGCGGCTATACTTACGCTAAAGCTTGTTAATAAGCTGACGATAAATAAACGTAATATCTGATACATAGATCCAAACCATTGATGACGACCAAAGAAGAAATTTTCCCTTCTTTCTCGAGAGTAGTGCAATAACCCACTACTATTATCATGCTACTCTACATAAAAAACGGGGCAACATGGAGTTTATCTTATGACAGGTGGTGTTCTTGATTCGGTCAACCAGCGAACGCAGCTGGTAGGACAAAACCGGTTAGAGCTGTTGACTTTCCGCCTGATGAGAAACCAACGCTTTGGCATTAACGTCTTTAAAGTAAAGGAAGTTCTTCAGTGCCCTAAGTTAACCGCGATGGCAAATTTGCATCCCTTAGTGAAAGGGGTCGCGCACATTCGCGGTCAAACAGTCTCTGTCATTGATATGAGCCTAGCAACTGGCGGGCCAGCTATTCCGGATCCCGAGAATCGTTTCGTGATCATTTCTGAGTTTAACCGTTCGATGCAGGGCTTTTTAGTTGGGTCGGTCGAGCGTATCGTGAACATGAATTGGGAAAAAATCCTCCCACCGCCTCAAGGCACAGGCCGTTCTCACTACTTGACCGCCGTGACTGAAATTGACAATGAGCTGGTGGAAGTGCTGGATGTTGAAAAAATCCTGAATGAAATTGCACCCGTGAATGAGGAAATCAGTGAGGAGGTGCTCTCCAAGCGTGAAGAGCGTGAGGAAAGTGCACCGAGCCAAGTACTGGTCGCGGATGATTCGAGCGTAGCGCGTCGCCAAGTGAAGCGCGCTGTAGAAAGTGTCGGTTATGATGTTATCTTGGTACAAGATGGCAAAGAGGCACTGGATAAACTGAAAGAAATGGCAGCAGAAGGCAATATATATAGCCAGCTGGCATTGGTGATTTCAGATATTGAGATGCCGGAAATGGACGGTTACACCCTCACCACTGAAATCCGAAAAGATGCGAGCTTAAAAGATCTTCATGTAGTATTGCACTCATCTTTAAGCGGTGTATTTAACGAGGCCATGGTGCAGCGCGTGGGCGCCAACTCGTTTATCGCGAAATTCGACCCTGATGAATTGGGCTCTGCCGTCATCGAAGCGGTTAAGTCGTAACCCAAACAGAGCGATTGAGTTGATTAATGACAAATGTAGCAATCAGTGACCAAGAATATCGAGACTTCTGCAAGCATCTCGAATCGAAATGCGGCATCGTACTTGGGGATAGTAAACAATACCTAGTACGAAGCCGACTTAGTCCATTGGTCAATAAGTTTGGTTTGGCGTCACTCTCTGAATTGGTGAAATCGGTGATTACGGGCCGAAATCGAGAGTTGGCAGTCGCTGCAATCGATGCGATGACCACCAATGAAACCCTGTGGTTTCGTGACACCTACCCGTTTGAAGTGTTGGCCCATCGTCTGCTGCCTGAATTAGGCAAAGCCCGCAAGCCGATCAAAATTTGGTCGGCGGCGAGCTCATCCGGGCAAGAGCCGTATTCTATTGCCATGACAGTGGCTGAAACGCAGCAACGTAAGCCGGGCATGCTAGGCAGTGTGAGTATTACTGCTACCGATATATCAACGTCGATGTTGGAAGCTTGCCGTCAGGGAATTTACGATAATCTTGCCCTAGGGCGTGGACTCTCACCGGAGCGTCGTCGTACCTTCTTTGAAGATGTCGGTGATGGCAAGATGCGGGTGAAAGAGAACATTAAGCGTATGGTGACATTCCGCCCGCAGAACCTAATGGAAAGCTATAGTTTATTAGGTAAGTTCGACATTATTTTTTGTCGTAACGTCTTGATTTACTTCTCGCCAGACATGAAGGCTCAGGTGTTAAACCAGATGGCGGGGGCGCTTAACCCAGGCGGACACTTAATTCTTGGAGCGTCTGAGTCACTGACTGGGCTCACTGATAAATTTGAGATGATCCGGTGCAACCCCGGTATTATTTACAAACTCAAGTAATCCTTTTCAAAAGCGGCATCTTTCTTGCCGCTTTTTCTTTTCTGTTTGCCTCTTCTTTTGTGAGTATTGCCGCCGTCTCATCCAGATAATCCCGCGGCTTGTTTTCTATCTCATTGAAAATATAGTGTTTAGGTTGGATATTAAAAATTGGCATCAAGATTGCTTTGATGTGATGAGAAGAGTTTTGGAGGTTGCCCATGGCGATTACATTTGACAATGCATTAGGCGTACACCAGCACACTGTCGGCGTACGCGCTACGCGGGCAGAGACGCTGTCTAGCAACATTGCTAATGCCAATACGCCAGGCTACAAAGCACAAGATATCGACTTTAAACGTGCTCTGCAGGCGGCAACCTCAGGGGCAAGCATTGGCCTAAGCCGCACTAATGAGCGGCACATTGCTGCCACCACTCACGTGGCGGGCGAGAAGAAGTACCGCGTGCCTACGCAACCTGATACTGGGGATGGCAACACGGTTGATGCTCAGCTCGAAAAGAATTTGTTCATGCAGAATGCATTGGAATACCAAGCCTCACTGGATTTTCTTGGCTCAAAGTTCAAGAACATGAAAAAGGCATTGAAAGGGGAATAACCGATGAGCTTGTTTAATATCTTTAACGTATCTGGTTCGGCGATGAGCGCAGAGTCAGTGCGGTTGAACACCACATCAAGCAACCTAGCCAATGCCAATTCGGTAAGCAGTTCTGCGCAGGAAACCTATCGTGCACGGCATCCGATTTTTGCTGCAGAGCTTAACCGCTTCAAGCAGCAAAGTGGTGAGAGTGTGCCGGTGCACATTAAAGGTATCGTTGAGAGCCAAAAGCCTTTACGTGCCGAATATAACCCTGACCACCCGATGGCGAATGAAGAGGGTTATATCTTTAAACCCAACGTCAACGTGATGGAAGAAATGGCGAATATGATCTCCGCGTCGCGCGCCTACCAAACTAACGTGCAGGTTGCCGATGCGAGTAAACAAATGCTGATGCGTACGCTTCAGATGGGTCAGTAATGTAGGAGGCGATAATGGCCGGAATCGACGGTACAGGTTCGACTAGCGGACTGTCCTACATTGACCAGCTCAAGGCGCAGCAGGAGAAAAAACTGCAAGAGAGCCAGGAGAAAGTCACCGGACAGACTGAGCTCAAGCAGGAAGACTTTCTCTCACTGCTCACCAAGCAGCTGTCACAACAGGATCCGTTCAAGCCTGTCGACAATGACAAAATGATCTCCCAGATGGCGTCATTTGCGACGGTAGAAGGGATCGGCAAGATGAACAATCAATTTGATGCGTTCAATGAGTCGATTACTTCTAACCAAGCACTACAAGCGTCATCTTTGGTTGGCCGAGACGTACTGGTTCCTGGCTCGATGGGCGTCAAGCCTGAAGCGGGCGGAATCGCGGGTATGGTGAAACTGCCTCGCGCGCTCGACAACGTGAGTGTTCGGGTGGAGAACGAACAAGGCCAGCTATTGCGAACCTTCAGCATGGGGCCGAAGCCGCCCGGCGATCACCGGGTTGAGTGGGACGGCAACGATGACAACGGCAATCCGATGCCGGAAGGTCGCTATCGATTGAAAGTCAGCGGCATGGTTGATGGCAAAACTCAAGAGTTTGATTTATCAACCTATGCCAACGTGAACAGTGTCTTGCTGGGGAATGGCGACGGCAACGTGATGTTAAATCTTGCCGGCTTCTCCTCACCGTTCAAGCTCGCTGAAGTGCTAGAAGTCGGTAATGCCGACGTCGGTAATGTGACGAAAGGCTAACCGATTTATTAGGAGTGGAAAGCAATGGGTTTTAATATTGCGTTAAGTGGCCTTGGTGCGGCCCAGAAAGACATGAATACCACCAGTAACAACATTGCGAACGCCAATACCTATGGCTTTAAAGAGTCGCGTGCTGAGTTCGGGGATGTGTATTCAACGTCGATTTTTTCGAACTCGAAAACCACCAATGGTACCGGTGTGCAAACCTCAGTCGTTGCGCAGCAGTTCCATGAGGGCTCGAGTATCTACACCAACAACCCGTTGGATTTACGGATCAGTGGTAATGGGTTCTTTGGCGTCTCGAATGACAAGCTTCAAACCAGTGACTATCACCTGACGCGTAACGGCGCCTTCCACCTTGATAAAAACAACGACATTATCAACTCGGAAGGTCAATATCTGCTGGGTTATAAAGTGGACCCTGACACGCAGCAAGTGGGATCGTACGAACCCCAAGCGCTGAATGTGCCCGATCAGTTTGGTCAGCCTCGTGCCTCGCAAAACGTTGATATTGGCTTGAACTTACCAGCCGGCGGCGCAGAGAAAGATCCGGCGCAGTTTAATTTTGAAGACCCAGAAACCTACAACAAGCAAACCTCTGCCACTGTGTATGATTCATTAGGTCAACCTTATAAGCTTTCCACCTACTATGTGAAAGGCAATGATCCCGCTAACCCGAATAGTTGGTCGGTGTACTACACCATGACGGATCCCGAAGGGGAAAAGCCGGTTAATATTCAAGGTGGTAACGTCACCAACGCCACAGGACACACGGGGCATACGGTTGATTTTAACTC
Organism: Salinivibrio sp. PR932; assembly: GCF_001996125.1. Classification (NCBI taxonomy): domain Bacteria; kingdom Pseudomonadati; phylum Pseudomonadota; class Gammaproteobacteria; order Vibrionales; family Vibrionaceae; genus Salinivibrio; species Salinivibrio sp. PR932. The sequence goes on from NZ_MUFM01000013.1 coordinate 85,357, forward strand.
AGATGGCTCCGTTAACAGCATCAACGGTGGCAACCCAATAGTGACCGATCCGCTCGGCCCTGCGGGGGCGGCGCTAGAGATGAACGGTGCAAATGGTGATCAGCAGTTGACGATTAACTTCGACAACCCAACCCAATATGCCGCACCGTTTGAAATGCGTAAGTTTAGCGACGATGGCGCGACGACCGGCTATTTGACTAAGGTCGATATTGATCCCAAAGGCACCATCATGGCCACCTATAGTAACGGTGAAAACATCGCACTAGGGCGTGTCGCCATGGTTCGCGTGGCCAACCAACAAGGCCTTGCTCAAGTGGGCAACACCCAATGGGATGTGACGCAAGACTCTGGCGATCCTATTTTTGGTGAAGCGATGCAAGGTGCGTTTGGCCAAGTGAAAAGCGGAACGATCGAGCAATCGAATATCGATATGACTCAAGAGCTGGTGGACTTGATCACTGCACAGCGTAACTTCCAAGCTAACTCGCGAGCCTTGGAAGTGAGCAATCAGATGCAACAAAACATCTTGCAAATTCGATAACCCTGTTTTCCTTGCCGTCCACATTTTGGGCGGCAAGGCTTTTCCATTCTCTCCTCCTGTTTAGCTTTTACCTGTTACTAAATCTTCATAATTGCTTGATAAATATTAATTTTTAATGCTGGCATGCTCTTTGCTTTGTTCTAGTTAGAACGATTGTGGAGGCAACCAATATGGATCGCGCGTTATACCTTGCCATGAGTGGTGCGAAGCAGGACATGCAAGCGATGCAGCTGCGCGCAAATAACTTGGCAAACGTGAGCACAACAGGCTTTCGAGCCGATCTTGAGCAGTCTCGCTCCATGCAAGCGTATGGCGAAGGACTTCCCAGCCGTGTGTTCAACATGACAGAGCGTCCTGGCTATCGTTTTGAGCAAGGCTCAACGATTACCACCGGCCGTAATCTCGATGTTGCCGTACAGGGACAGGGTTGGTTAGCGGTACTCGATAGCCAAGGGCAAGAGGGATATACCCGCGCGGGTCACTTGAAAGTCGACCAGACAGGCCTGCTGCAAAACAGTAACGGCAACCTAATCCTAGGCGAGACCGGCGGTCCGATTTTTATTCCACTCCCCGCAGCAAAAATTGAAGTGGGCAAGGATGGCTCGGTGTCGGTGCTTCCGCAAGGAGCGCCTGCCGATGCAATGGAAGTGGTAGATAGAATTAAATTGGTTCGTCCCGACAATCAAGACTTATTCAAAGACAAAGACGGGGTTTTCAAAGCCAAACAGCCCGGCACTATCTTTCCTGCTGATGCGGGAGTGACACTACTCACCGGTGCATTAGAAGGCAGCAACGTGAATGCTGTGGGCGAAATGACCGGCTTAATCGACTTGCAGCGTCACTTTGAAATGCAAGTGAAGCTGATGAAAACCGCGGAAAAAATGGACGAGTCGTCTGCATCACTGTTGCAGCTTGGCTAAGTCATCTTAAGAGGAACACACTATGCATCCAGCATTATGGGTCAGTAAAACCGGACTTGATGCGCAACAGACTAACATCTCGACCATCTCGAACAACTTAGCGAACGCATCCACCATTGGCTTTAAAAAGTCGCGTGCCGTGTTTGAAGATTTGTTTTACCAAAACATCAACCAACCGGGTGGACAGTCTTCGCAAAACACAGAGTTACCCAGTGGCTTGATGCTGGGCGCGGGCTCTAAAGTGGTTGCCACGCAACGTGTTCATACCAATGGTAATGTGCAAACCACCAATAACGCCCTTGATATGATGATCCAAGGCGATGGTTTCTTCCAAGTATTGCTGCCGGACGGCAATATCGGTTACCAACGTAATGGTCAGTTCACCCTAAACGATGAAGGCACCATAGTGACATCGGGTTCTGGCTACGTTCTGCAACCTGAAATCACCGTGCCGCAAGACGCGGTGCAGATTACGGTGGGTACTGATGGTGAAGTGTCAGCCCGTTTGCGTGGCCAGCAAGAAAACCAAGTATTGGGTCAGATCACCACAGTCGATTTTATCAACCCGGGTGGGTTAGAGCCGATTGGACAAAACATCTATTTACCGACAGGAGCCAGTGGCGATCCACAAGAAGGGGTGCCTGGTCTGGATGGCTTCGGTGAAGTGAAGCAGTCGATGCTAGAAACCTCGAACGTGAATGTCACCGAAGAGCTGGTCAACATGATTGAAGCGCAGCGTGTCTACGAGATGAACTCAAAAGTGATTTCGTCTGTTGACCAAATGCTGAGCTATGTGAATCAGCAGTTATAAACAAGGCTAAGGGTTTCAAGGGGGCGCTGATGACTTTCCAACGTGTTTTAATGCCAAGCTTGTTGCTTATGGCCTTGTTCGGTCTGAGCGGCTGCTCTTTGCCGGGTCAACAGGACACAGGTAGTGATCTTGACCAAGCAACCTCAACCACGGATGCGGTCGAGGGAGAGACAGCGCCAGACAGTGAGGGACTGATTGGCTTACTCCGCCAACGCGAAGATCCCAAAGCAGGTGACCCTGCTTGGTCACCCATTCGTCCTCAGCAACCTCCAGAGCATTACGCGACGGCGACAGGCTCCTTGTTTGATAGTACCCGCCAGCGTGACCTTTATGACGGGTCTAAACCGCGCGGTTTGGGAGATATCGTCACCGTGATGCTCGAAGAGAACACGCAAGCACAAAAAAGTGCGAGCTCTGATTTGGCGAAATCCAATGATCTCACTATGGATCCGCTCTCGTTGGGGGGGGAAGAGATCACTATCGGCGAGCGGACCCTATCTTATGAAGTGAGTAACGATAACTCCTTTACAGGCTCTGCTTCAGCCGATCAGAGCAACAGCCTACAGGGGTCAATTTCAGTCCAAGTAATTGATGTTCTCTCGAATGGCAACCTGATGGTTCGAGGTGAAAAGTGGCTGACATTAAACTCAGGGGATGAATACATACGCCTCAGCGGTACCATTCGTCCGGCCGACATTAGCCCAGATAACACGATTGCATCGACACGTATTTCTAACGCGCGTATTCAATATTCAGGAACGGGTGATCGCCAAGATACGCAAGAGCAAGGCTGGTTGGCACGATTCTTTAATGTCACTTTATAGCGCAATAACGTGCCGGAGAGTTGACGTGAAAAAGTGGTTGTTATCGATTGTATTGCTAGTGGTGGCGTTTCCGAGCCTCGCGGCACGCATAAAAGATGTGTCGGAAGTGGCAGGTGTACGCAGCAACACCCTGACAGGCTACGGTCTGGTTGTCGGTTTGCCGGGCACCGGTGAGAGCACGCCGTTTACCGATCAAAGTTTTAAATCTATGCTGGAAAACTTTGGCATCCAGTTACCACCCGACATCAACCCTCAGGCGGCCAATATTGCGGCGGTGGCTGTTACGGCAGATTTACCCGCCTTTGCGAAGCAGGGTCAAAAACTTGACGTTACGGTCTCCTCGATTGGTTCGGCAGAAAGCCTGCGCGGGGGAACGCTGTTACAAACCTTCCTTAAAGGTTTGGATGGTAACGTCTATGCCATTGCGCAAGGCAACTTGATTGTGGGTGGTTTTAGCGCCACGGGGGCGGATGGCTCACGATTAGTAGGTAATACACCAACGGTTGGCCGTATCACTAATGGCGCGTCTGTTGAACGCGAAGTGCCCAATCCATTTGGTCGCGGCGACTTCTTGACCTTCAACTTATTTCAAGCGGATTTCACCACCGCCCAACGTATGGCGGATGCCATTAATCGCTTCTTAGGTCCTTCAATGGCCTCAGCGATGGATGCGACGTCTATACGTGTTCGAGCGCCTCGTGATGTCAGCCAGCGCGTCGCATTTTTATCGACGGTGGAAAATATTGAATTCGAGCCGGGCGATGCCGCCGCCAAGATCATTGTAAACTCTCGCACGGGGACGATCGTAGTGGGACAAAATGTCCGTTTGCGACCTGCGGCGATCACTCATGGCGGAATGACGGTATCCATTAATGAAGATTTCAATGTGAGTCAGCCTAACCCGCTTGGCGGAGGGGAAGCGGTCGTCACGCCGGATACTGATATCGAAGTGCAAGAAGAAGAGGGACGGATGTTCCACTTTAAGCCGGGCGTGACCTTGGACGACTTGGTACGTGCCGTTAATGGTGTGGGCGCAGCACCGTCAGATCTGATGGCAATACTGCAAGCGCTGAAACAAGCAGGTGCCATCGATGGCCAGTTGATCGTGATATAGGGCAGAACAATGAAATCACCGGTTGATAGCCAATTTGTGCATGACATTAGCCAGCTCGATTCACTACGGCAAAAAGCCGTAAGTGGTAAAGATGGTGATGAAAAAGCGGCATTGCGGGCGGCGGCAGAACAGTTTGAGTCGTTGTTTACACAAATGCTGTTCAAATCGATGCGAGAAGCGAATGAAGCGTTTGAATCGGATTTGATTGATAACCGCACATCGAAATTTTACGAGCAAATGGCTGATGAACAACTTGCCAGTGAACTGAGCCGTGAAGGATCTCTGGGCTTGGCAGATATGATTGTACAACAGCTAGGCAGCGCGCAATCGGGTGAGCCCCAAACCAACTTAAAAGAGGCCGCTTTCGCATCCGCGAACGCGCTGCCCATGAATAAAGCTCAAAGTCGGCAAGCGGCAGAGCAAGCGATGGCCGAACTGGATAGACAGTCTATCGCGCCGCCAAGTATTCCAGAGCGTCCTATACGTAAAGAATCGTTTGATTCGCCAGAATCATTTGTGCAAACCCTCACGCCTCACGCTCGCCGAGCCGCTCGGGCGCTAGGTACCGATCCGGCGATTATTCTTGCGCAAGCGGCGCTAGAAACGGGATGGGGTAAAAAAGTGATCGCTAACGCGCGTGATAACAGCCATAACTTGTTTAATATTAAGGCCGATAAGCGCTGGCAGGGCGATAAAGTCGCGACGCAGACCTTAGAAGTCTATGATGGCATACCGGTTCAAGAAACCGCGAGTTTCCGTGCCTACCCATCGTATCAAGATAGCTTTGACGACTTCGTCTCTTTCCTCAATAGCAACCCTCGCTATCAGCAGGCACTGTCCCAGTCCGCACAACCAGAGCAATTTATTCGCGAGTTGCATCAGGCCGGTTATGCGACCGATCCGGATTATTCGAACAAGGTGCTCCGCGTGCTCGAACAAGTCCGCGGCATGATGGATCAATAACGGCAGGCAAGGGCTTGCCGTTGTCCTTTCCCTTCTTTGTCTCATGTTGAAAAAATATATTAACTCACTG